>CAKUME010000037.1 GCA_934667575.1 uncultured Eubacteriales bacterium
CGCGCCGCCTGCAACCATTGCATCCGCGTATCCATGGCGGATGAGCCGCATTGCCTCGCCAATGGCGTTGCTGCCCGACGCGCACGCGGTGACCATGGGCAGCGCGGGCCCCTTGCAGTGGAATCGCATGGCGATCATGCTCGACGCCATGTTGGCAATCATCATCGGAATAAAATAGGGCGAAACGCGGCGCGGTCCTTTTTCGAGCAGCTTGCGGTGCTCGTCCATAAACGTCGCAATGCCGCCGATTCCGGTGCCAATGTATACGCCGATGCGTTCTTCGTTCACCGTGCCCGCAATGCCGCTGTCTTCCATCGCCTGGCATGCTGCACCCATTGCAAACTGCGTGTAGAGGTCGCTGTGCAGAATATCGAGTTTTTCCATGTACTGTTTCGGGTCGAATCCGCGCACCTCGCCCGCCACTTTCACTTTGTAATCGGTTGTGTCAAATTTGGTGATTGGCCCAATGCCGCATTCGCCGGCGCACAGTGCGTGCCAAAACGCGGGCACATCGTTACCCACCGGGCTGACCACGCCAAGGCCCGTTACTACCACACGATTCATAAAACTCCTCCGTTATCGATCGAGCAGCCGCTCCAGCTTTGCACTGAATTCGGGCTGCGCCTTTTTTAGATTTACCGGCCGCCAGCGGGATGCATCCATAAAGCAATGTTCGCTTTGTCCTTCGGCGAGCAGCATGCCGGACGCGCCATTCCGCACGTGATAGGCCAGCGCAAGCCGCTCGCCGTTGTACCCGGTTAGGGTGGTTTCAATGTGTAGCACATCATCGTAGCGCGCAGGCCGAATGTAGCGGCTGCTCACGCGCACCACCGGAATCATAATGCCTGCCTGTTCCAGCGCATGATACACAATTTCGTTCCGGCGCAAATAATCCGTGCGCGCTTCCTCAAACCATCGGATATAATTGGAATGGTGCGCAATGCCCATCTGGTCGGTCTCGTAATACTGCACCCGATGTGCATACGGCGTTTCATTTTTCATTGCTATGCCTCCGCGCCGAACCGACGGAACCGCGCGTAGCGCGCATTGAGCAGTGTGGACAGCGGAAGCGCGGCCAGCGATTCCAGCTCACGCTGCAGATCCGCCGCCAGCTGCGCATAAAACTCCGGCGTGTCCATTGCCGTTTCGGGAATGATCCGCTCGATCACGCCAAAATGCAGGGCATCCGCCGCGGTGAGCTTGAGCTCCTCGGCCGCTTGCGCTGCCTTGACTGCGTCCTTCCAAAGAATGGTTGCACAGCCCTCCGGCGAAATCACGGAATACACGGCGTTTTCGAGCATCCACACCCGATCGGCCACCGCCAGTGCCAATGCGCCGCCGCTGCCGCCCTCGCCGATCAACACTGAGATCACCGGCGTTTGCAGCGCGGCCATTTCCATCAGGTTTTCGGCAATGGCCTGCCCCTGACCGCGTTCCTCTGCACCTACACCGCAGCACGCACCCGAAGTGTCCACCAAGCAAACCACCGGACGGTGAAATTTTTCGGCTTGTTTCATCAGCCGCAGCGCCTTGCGGTAGCCTTCGGGACTGGGTGCGCCGAATCCGCGCTGGATCCGCTCGCGTGCGGTGTGGCCCTTTTCAATGGCGATCACCGTTACCGGCTTGCCGCCCAGCCGCGCCAGCCCGCCCACAATCGCCGGATCGTCGGCAAATCGGCGGTCGCCATGCAGTTCAATAAAATCCTGAAATATATTCCGAATATAATCCAGCCCGGTAGGGCGTTTGGCGCCGCGCGCCAGCTTCACCCGATCATAAGCGGTCGTCATCATGCCGATTCACCTCCCTTATGCATATGGAGCAATTGCCCGATCACGCGCTTTTGCTCCGCGCGCGGAACAATCGCATCCACAAAACCGTGTTCCAACATGCTTTCCGCTTTTTGAAAGCCCTTGGGCAGCGGTTTGCGCGTGGTTTGCTCCACCACGCGCGCTCCGGCAAACCCAATGCACGCGCCCGGTTCGGCGAGAATCACATCACCCTCCATGGCAAAGCTCGCGGTCACGCCGCCCATCGTGGGATCGGTGAGCAGCGCGATATAGAATCCGCCGGCATCACTGAAACGCTTCACGGCAGCGCTGGTTTTGGCCATTTGCATCAGTGAGATAAGGCCCTCCTGCATCCGCGCACCGCCCGATACCGTGACGCCCACCACCGGCAGCTTCTGCTCGGCTGAATATTCAAATAAACGGGTGATGCGCTCGCCCACCGCGCCGCCCATGCTGCCCATCATAAAATAGGGATCCATGATAAACAGCGCGCAGTCCGCGCCTTCAATTTGGCCGCGCCCGCAAATAACCGCCTCGCTTTCGCGGCTGGACGCGCGCACCGTCTCGAGCTTTTCGGCATAATGCGGAAATCCCAGCGGGTCGCGCGTGGCCACATCCGCAAAAAGTTCCGAAAAGCTGTCTTTATCGACGAAATAATGGAGCCGCTGCCGCGCGCTCATGCGAAAATGATGGCCGCAGGAACAGGTGTTGTAGTTGCTCCACAGCACACTGATCGGAATTTCGCGGTGGCAATTGGGGCAGGTTTTTTCCGGCTCGCCTGCGTCGCCCTGCACCGGCGCAGCGCGCCGTCCGCCCGATTCGAGCTCATTTTTGGGTTGAAAGATAAAATTCAAGAACGGCATGGCTTCATCGTCCTTCCATCATGGTCAGATCGTAGCCGCCCGACGCAAAGCGCGGGTCGGAGATGATTTGCAGCTGCTCGGCAATGTTGGTTGGAATGCCGTCGATCACCAGCTCGCACAGTGCCGCGCGCATTTTGCGCAGCGCCTCCTCGCGCGTGGCCGCATAAACGATCAGCTTGCCGATCAGCGGATCGTAATAGGGGCTCACCGAAACGCCCTGCACCAAATAAGTGTCGAACCGCACAAACGGCCCGCCCGGCACATGGAGCAGCTTCAGCTTACCGGGTGCCGTGGCGTTGATGCGGCATTCCATTGCCGCGCCCCGCAGCGGAATATCCGGCTGGGCAAAGTTCAGGCTCACACCGGCCGCAGTGCGAATTTGCCATTTCACCAGATCAATCTGCGTCAGCATTTCGCTCACTGCGTGCTCCACCTGCAAACGCAGATTCATTTCCATAAACCAGAGATTCCCGTCGCGGTCGCGCAGAAATTCAAGCGTGCCCACGCCGGTATATCCAACGGTGCGCACCGCGTCCGCAACCGCCTGCATCAGCACTTCGCGCGTTTCGGGCGAAACGGCAGGCGACGGCGATTCCTCCACCAGCTTTTGGTGATGGCGCTGCACTGAGCAATCACGCTCGCCCAGGCATACTACATGGCCGCTTTCATCGGCCAAAATCTGCATTTCAATATGGCGCGCCGGGTGCACATATTTTTCGAGATATACGGCTCCGTCGCCAAACGCCGCTTCGCTTTCCGCGACCGCGAGCGGATACGCTTGTTCCAGCTCGCCGCAGGAGCCAATCACGCGGATACCGCGTCCGCCGCCGCCCGACCGTGCCTTCAGCATGACCGGATAGCCAATGCGCTCGGCTTCTGCCACCGCTTCGGCGGCGCTCGAAAGCGCATCGGTGCCGGGAATGGGGCGCAGCGCCGTTTGTGCAAACGCTTGCTTGGTTTTGGTTTTGTCGCTCAGCCGCGTCATGCATGCTGCGTCGGGTCCAATAAAGGCAATGCCGTTTTTGCGGCACGCGGCAGCAAACTCCGCATTTTCGGACAAAAAACCGTAGCCCGGATGAATCGCCTGCGCCCCGGTGACGATTGCCGCGCTCAAAATCCGATCGGCACGCAGATAGCTTTCTTTCGCGTCGGCCGGACCAATGCAGACCGCCTCATCCGCCAGCGCAACGTGCAAACACTCACGGTCGGCCTCGGAATATACCGCTACCGACGCAATGCCCATCTCCTTGCATGCGCGGATAATTCGAACCGCAATCTCGCCTCGGTTCGCAATCAGAATTTTTGAAAACATCGGCTCACTTCTCCATCAACGCAAAAGAAAATTCCGCTTTCACGCACAGCCGATCGCCCACATAGCCGCTGCCCTCGGCAAAATAGAACGGCCGTTTGATCCGCGTGATGCGGCAATGTGTTTCAAAGGTGTCCCCCGGACGTACCGGCGACTTGAACCGTACATTGTTCAGCCCCGTATAAAACGGCAGTGCCTGATCGGGCATTTCATCCTTGAGCAGCACACACACCGACTGCGCCAAAATTTCGCATAGGATCACTCCGGGCACAATCGGATTTCCCGGGAAATGGCCCCGGAGAAAAAATGCATCGGCCGGAATCGTAAAATAGCCGTGTGCCTCGTCGTTTTCTTTGTCAACCCGATCCAGCAGCAGCATATTATCCCGATGCGGCAGAATCGTTTTCAGTTCTTCCCGATCCATGGGAGTCGCCCCTTTCTTTTGCGCAATATTTGAGCCTAAAATCAGCCCTCGTCCGCCATGCGGAACAGCACGGAACCATATTCCACCGCTTGGCCGTTTTTCGCGCAGACCTCCGCAACCATGCCGTCGCGTTCGGCAGTCAGCTCATTCATCAGCTTCATCGCCTCGATCACGCAAAGCGTATCGCCTTTTTTCACATGATCCCCCGCCTTTACATAAGGCTCGGAGTCTTCGGTGGGTGCTGCATAGAACACCCCCACCATCGGCGAGCGGATCTCGACCGACGCGTGCCGTTCTTCTGCGGGTTCTTGGATTTTCGGCGCCGCGCCGGCTGCGGCCGACACCGAAGAAGCCGGTGCGCGCTCCAACCGAACCACGCCCTGATCCTTGATCTCCAGACCGGTCAGCCCCAGCTCCTGCATCAGCTTCGCATATTTGCGTACATCCGTTTCATTCATACTCTCACCCCTCGCTTTTCGGCGTTACATAGCGATGCCGCCGTCCACGCACAGAACCTGACCTGTAATATAATCGGCCTGCACCAAAAAGGCCACTGCGTCGGCGATCTCCTCCGGCTTGGCCATGCGTCCAAGCGGAATCTGCGCGGCAAGCTGTTCGGGCGAAACGCCCATGGCCGTCGTCATGTCCGTCTCCACAAATCCAGGTGCCACCGCGTTGCAGGTAATGCCGCGCGGCGCGAGCTCCCGCGCTACCGACTTGGTCAGCCCGATCACGCCCGCTTTGGAGGCCGCGTAGTTCGCCTGCCCCGCATTGCCGATTACCCCAGACACGGAGCTGATGTTCACAATTCGGCCGCTGCTTTGGCGAATAAACTGCCGCGCGCAGTGCCGAATGGTGTGGAACGCGCCCTTGAGGTTCGTGTTGATCACCGCGTCAAAATCTTCCGGCCGCATCGCAGCAACCAGCCCGTCGCGGTTGATGCCCGCGTTATTGATCAGAATATCAATGGTGCCAAAATCGCGCTTTACCGCGGCGACCAGCTCCTTGACCGCGTCAAAATCCGCCACGTCGCAGCAATAGCTCTCCGCGCGCACTCCGAACTCATTGCGGCAGGTTTCACAAATTGCGTCGGCCTGCGCCTGCCGTCCGGCATAGACCACAGCGACATTTGCACCGAGCAGCGCGAGTTTTTTCGCAATTGCCGCGCCAATGCCGCGGGAACCGCCGGTCACAATCGCCGTTTTTCCGTTCAGCGTCATTTTTGCACCTCCGCGATCGTTTGCTCCAAATCTGCCCAGCGCTCCGCCGCAAAGGTGCGCACCGTTTTATCGGTTTTGGCGATCAAGCCGCACAGCGTGCGCCCCGGCCCCAGTTCGATAAACGTATCCGCGCCTGCGGCAACCATGTTCCGCACACTGCGTTCCCACAGCACCGGATTGCAGATCTGCTCGGTAAGCAGCGTGCGCGCGTTGCCCGCATAAGGCTCCGCCGTGCGGTTGGCATACACCGGAACGGCAGGCAGCCCGATATTGCTTTCGGCCAAGTCGCGCGCAAACGCGTCCGCTGCGCTGCGCATAAACGGAGAATGAAATCCGCCGCGCACCTTCAGCGGCACCGTGCGTCCGCCTGCGGCCTTCACTGCGGCACAAAACGCATCCATCTGCGCCGCTGCGCCCGAAACGGTGACCTGCCCGGGGCAGTTGAAATTAACCGGATACACGGCATCAAACTGCGCACAGAGTGACCGCACCGTTTCGTTATCCAGCTTGAGCACAGCGGCCATCGCAGTGGGCTGCGCTTCGGCCGCGGCCTGCATATGCGCCGCGCGGCGGCATACCATACGAAAGCCGGTGTCAAAGTCCATTGCGCCGGCCCAAGTGAGCGCCGCCAGCTCGCCAAGCGAAAAACCGGCCCCCAGCTCCGCATGCACGCCTGCCTCCTCGAGCGCGGCCGCAGCCGCCAGCTCCACCGCAAACATACACGGCTGCGTGTTTTTCGTTTCGCACAGCTCCTCCGCCGAAGCGGAAAAGCACTGCTGCGACGTACCGGGCCGCAGCGCATCAGCCGCATCGAACACGCGCCGCGCCGCAGCGGAATGCGCCGCCAGCTCCTGCCCCATGCCCGGGTACTGCGCCCCCTGACCGGAAAATACAAACGCTATTTTACCCATGCCGCCGCCCCTTTCAAAATGGGTTCCGCTTCATCGACCACACTGCGCACGATTTCGGCAGCGGGCTGAATTTCATGCACCATCGCAGCGATCTGCCCTGCAAGAAAACAGCCGTGCTCCACATCGCCGTCCTGCACCGCGCGGCGCAGCGCGCCCACGCCGAGCTGCTCGAGCTCATCATCCGGCATTGCGCTATATTCCGCCTTGGAATAGTTGCGCGCAAACGCCGTGCGCAGGCTGCGCACCGGGTGCCCCAGTCGCTTGCCCGTGACCATGGTGGCCAAATCGCCTGCTTTGAGTATTTTTTCTTTATACGTTGGATGAATATTGCATTCCGCTGCACTCAAGAACCGCGTGCCCATCTGCACACCACACGCGCCCAGCATGAGCGACGCTGCAAATCCGCGTCCGTCCGCAATGCCGCCTGCCGCAATCACCGGCAGCGTGGTAGCATCGCGCACCAGCGGAACCAGCACCATCGTGGTCAGCTCCCCCACATGGCCGCCGCTTTCGCCGCCCTCGGCGATCACCGCTGATGCGCCCAGCCGGGTCATCAGCCTCGCCATGGCCACCGAAGCCACCACCGGAATCACCCGAATGCCGGCCTCCTGCCATTTTTCCATGTATTTTGACGGATTGCCCGCGCCGGTAGTCACCACCGCGACTTTTTCTTCGGCCACGACCTGCGCCACTTCGTCGGCGTAGGGGCTCATCAGCATGATGTTTACGCCGAAGGGTTTCTGCGTGAGCGACCGCGCAATGTGAATCTGATTCCGCACATAATCGGCCGGGGCGTTGCCTGCTGCCACAATGCCCAGACCGCCGCCCTCCGACACTGCCGCCGCAAGTTTTCCGTCGGCAATCCACGCCATTCCGCCTTGAAGCACCGGATACCGGATGCCCAGCAGATCGCACAATTCTGTATGAATCATATCACTTTTCCATCTCGGCGACGACATAGTCCGTCAGCTCGCCCACCGTTTCCACCTTTTGCGACAGCTCGATTTCCACACCGATTTTGTCTTCGAGGTTCATCAGCATTTCCACCGTGTCGAGCGAATCAATGCCCACATCCTGAAATTTCGTCTCCCGTGTGATTTCCGACACGTCGCAGTCGTTGCGCTCCGCGATCAGTTCCGCAATTGCCTGAAAAACCTTTTCCGAATTTGTCATGATTCATTACCTCCGCATATTTTTATCATCAGTGTTCCGATGTTATCAATGATAAGTTATCAGTGATAACGTTGACGATTATACCATCTTTTTCTGAATTCGTCAAGAGGGCGGCATCCTGTGGCGGCGGGTCGCGGCAGCACCGCCGCAGGTGAATTTTGGCGCGTTGGTAAGCAAAAAACGGGCGGGCTCCCTGCGAAAAGGAGCCCGCCCACCAATGGTGTGATATTTGTAAAATCTTTTTTAACACCGTGCTGCCGCATCAAAAAAGGAATCCGCCCGCGTCAACCGCCGATGCATCAGCCCGAAATCAGCGCATCCGGATGGCGCTTGGCCACCACGCCAAACGCATCGTTTGCAATGTCGGCCGCCAGCGCAATGTCGGCATCGCTGAGCGCGGCATTGATAAAGTGGTTGTGGTGCGACGCAAGAAACAATCCGCGCGACACACACTCCGCCACCCACTCCTGATGGAGCATCAGGCTGTCGTCGTTTGCGATTCGCAGATAAAACAGTGCCGGTTCGCCCGAAACCACCAGATTAAATCCGTTTTCCGCCGCGGCTTTTTTGAGCGCATCGGTGAGTTTCGTGCCTTTTTCGCGGAAAAGTGCCGGAGTGTTGAGCC
>CAKUME010000038.1 GCA_934667575.1 uncultured Eubacteriales bacterium
TCGGTGAGCACCGTGACGGTCGTGTATTCCGGATCGGTCACATCCAGCGCCGCGGTGAGCGAGGTGTAGGCGCACACGCGGTCATCGTGGCCGTAGGCGCCGATCATGCTGCGGTCGAAGCCGATATCCGCCGCGTGGTGCGCGGGCACCAGGCACAGGTCGGCGGAGGTGAAATCATCTTCGGTAATGCCGTAGCGATCGTGCAGCAGCGCCAGCAGGTTTGCCTTGACGCTGTCGGCACCGTCGATGCAGCGATAGGCGCGGCTGCCTGCGAGCACATCGAGGTCTTCGCCCTCTACGCCGGAGGCCAGTGTTTTTTTCATCTGTTCGGCCGAAAGATGCACCAGCAGGTCGCTCACGCAAAACTGCGGGTCGCCCGGCTCCTCGCCGAGCCGCAGGTCGATGCAGGTGCCGTCTTTTTTCACGATGCGGCCGTGCAGTGCGAGCGGAATGGCCGTCCACTGATATTTTTTAATTCCGCCATAATAGTGCGTATCCAAAAATGCAAGGTCGTTTTTTTGATACACCGGATTCGGTTTGAGGTCGAGGCGCGGGGAATCGATATGCGACGCCGCCAAATGGATTCCTTGAGCGCAGGGCCGACGGCCAAAGGTGGCGAGGATGATCGCCTTGTTGCGGTTATTGAAATATACGCGGTCGCCCGGTGCGTAGTGCTTGGCTGCATGGAATGCGGCGTAGCCGTTGGCCTCACACACGCGAATCGCATACTGCACGGCTTCCCGCTCGGTTTTTGCTTCGTCGAGAAACGCCTTGTAGGCCTCGCAATACTCGTCGGACTCGGCCATGGTTTCGGGCGAAACACGCACCGCGCCGCTCTTTTTGTTGCGGAACAGCTCCTTGCGCAGCTGTTCGAGTTCCTTATTTTCTGCCATGAAAATCATCCTTTCCGTTTTTTATTCCAAATGATATAGCTTTTGATAAAGGTGCAGGTAACGCACGATCCGCTCGGCATATTGCGCGGTATCGGCATAGGGGATGCGGTCGAGGTGCACGCCGTCGGACGAGTAGTCCGGGTTTTGCAGCCATTTTTTCACCCCGTTGATGCCGGCGTGATAGGCGGCGGCAACGGTTTCGGGGTCGTGAAATTCATCAAACAAAATGTGAACAAAATAGACGCCGTAGCGGATATTGACCTCCGGATCGAACAGATCGGCACGGGTGTAGTGATCGTCCTCGGGCGTTAGGCGCTGGAGCCAGTCGAGCGTGTCCGGCAGCAACTGCATCAGCCCGCATGCGTCGTTCACCGAAACTGCATTGGGATTAAAATCGCTTTCGGTTTTGATCATCGCATACACAAACGCGGGGTCTACCCCATATTCTGCGGCATATTTTTCAACATATTCGGAATAGCGGATCGGATACGCGCTGCGGTAATAATGGCGCAGGCCCCAAAAGCACGCCGCGGCCATTGCACACAGCAGCGCCGCGGCCGCCAGCACCGCCCGCAGCGGCGCGCGCCGAACGCGCGTCATGCCTGTTCCTCCCGACGCAGATATTCCCGCAGCCAAGCGGACACCTCGGCACGCAGCTGCGCCGGATCGTCGCCGTTGTTTTCAAACACCCGGTCGGCGTGGCTGGTATAGTATTCGTCTGCATGCTGAATGTGCATCCGCTGGCGGCCGTCCGCCTCCGAGAGCTCATCGCGCGCACAGATGCGCCGGAGCCGCACCTCGGGCGGCGCCGTTACCACCAAAATGGCATCGCACTCGCGGTCGAGCCGACATTCGAGCAGCAGCGGCGCATCGAGCACCACCGCGCGCGCCCCCTGCGCAAGTGCGCGCTGCGCTTCGATGCGCATCCGCTCTAAAATATGGGGATGCGTAATCGCGTTTAGGCACTCGGTGGCTTCGGGCGAGGCAAATGCGCGCCGCGCCAGCAGCTTGCGGTCGATGGTGCCGTCGTCACGGCGGATGTCCACCCCAAACGCCTGCATCAGCTCCTGCTGGCAGCCCGGCTCCGCAGTGGCCAAGCGTGCCGCCGCATCCGCGTCCACCACGATGCAGCCATGTTCCGCGAGCGCCTGAGCGGCTTCGCTTTTTCCGGCGCCGGTGGGGCCGGTGAGTCCGATAATACGGCTTTTCATGTCCGTTCTCCTTCGCAATCAATAATGGAAAAACCCGCTGCGCGGATCATTCGATTGTATACGGCCAATCCCACGCCCTCCTGCGACGGGCAGTGGGCATAAACGCGCGCTGCGCCAAGCTCGTCCAGCCGACGCAGGCAGTCGAACAGCTCGCGCGCCTGCGCACCGGCGTCGTGCTCCGCGCCGTAGCACAGCAGCGGCACGCGCAGCAGCGGCGCATCTTCGTTAAAGCACATGGCAAACACGCCGTCGGCCGCATGGCGGTTGACAAAGCTTGCATAGGCTTCGCGCGACCCCCGCACGAGCGACACGTCGGCGTTGGGGGCATAGTGTTTATATTTCATGCCCGGCGAACGCACCACCTGGCCCGCTTGCAGCTTGTGCGTGACTGCGGGATCCACATCCACCTCGCCGAGCACCGCACGCAGCTGCGCCAGCGTGATGCCGCCCGGGCGCAGCAGCCGCGGCCGTTCCTCCGCAAGCGTGATCACCGTGGACTCCACGCCCACGCCGCAGTCGCCGCCATCCACCACCGCGTCGATGCGGCCGTCCATATCCGCAAGCATGTGCGCCGCACAGGTGGGGCTGGGCTTGCCGGACAGGTTGCCGGAGGGCGCGGCCAGCGGGCAGCCCGCCGCGTCGATGATCGCATGCGCCACCGGATGCGACGGAAAACGAATGCCCACCGTGTCGAGCCCGGCGCTGGTTTCGTCGGGAATGCAGTCCGCCTTGGGCAAGATCATGGTGAGCGGCCCCGGCCAATAGGCCTCGGCCAGCGCCTGTGCCCGCGCCGGAAACGCCCGCACCAACGCATGAATTTGCTGAATATCCGAAATATGCACGATCAGCGGGTTATCCATCGGGCGGCCCTTGGCTGCAAAAATGTGCGATACCGCCGTGCCGTTGAGCGCATCAGCCGCCAGCCCGTACACCGTCTCGGTGGGAATGCCCACGAGCCCGCCTGCACGCAGAATTTTGCCTGCGCGCGCAATGCCGCGTTCGTCTGCGGCCAATCGTTCCGTTTTCATGTTGCCTGTGTCTCCTCCCGCGCGAGTGCAGCGGCGCGATCCGCCGTAATCAGCGCGTCTGTGATTTCGTCCAAATCGCCGTTGAGCACCGCGTCGAGTCGGTAGAGCGTGAGCCCGATGCGGTGGTCGGTGACGCGGCTTTGCGGATAATTATAGGTGCGAATGCGTTCCGAACGGTCGCCGGTGCCCACTTGCGCGCGCCGCGCGCCGGCAATTTCCGCTTCCTGCCGACTGCGCTGCAAATCGTAGAGGCGCGCCCGCAGCACGCGCATGGCCTTGTCTTTGTTTTTATATTGACTGCGCTCATCTTGGCATTCCACCACAATGCCGGTGGGGCGGTGCGTGATGCGGATGGCCGATTCGGTTTTGTTAATGTGCTGGCCGCCCGCGCCGCTCGACCGATAGGTATCGATTTGCAGATCGGCGGGGTCGATCGCCACTTCGACCTCCTCCGCTTCGGGCAGCACCGCCACGGTAACGGTGGAGGTGTGAATGCGGCCCTGGGTTTCGGTTTCGGGCACACGCTGCACGCGGTGCACCCCGCTTTCGTATTTCAGGCGCGAATAGGCGCCCTCGCCCGCGATCATCATGCTGATTTCGCGAAATCCGCCCAGCTCGGTTTCGTTGGCACCCACGCGCTCCACGCTCCAGCCATGTGCCTGTGCCGCCATCGTATACATCCGCGCAAGCACCGCTGCAAACAGCGCCGCCTCCTCGCCGCCGGCACCTGCACGAATTTCGAGAATCACGTTCTTGCCGTCGTTGGGGTCACGGGGAAGCAGCAGCACACGCAGTTCATCGGCAAACTGACGCTGCCGCGCCTGCGCCGCGCGGTGTTCTTCCTCCGCCAGGCGGTGCAGCTCAGGATCGGTGTCCTCGTCCATCAGCGTGCGCGCGTCCTCCGCGTCCTGCTCCGCCCGAAGATAAGCGCGATAGGCCGTTACCACCGGCTCGAGCGCTTTGTATTCCTTCATGGTCTGGGTGTAGCGTGCGGCATCGGCAAGCACCTCCGGCTCACACAGGCGGTGCGCCAGCTGGTCAAACTGGTTTGCTGCACCCGCCAGCTGCTCAAACATCGGCAGCCGCCTCCGGGCGGCGAATGTGGCGAATATTTTTTTCGATTTTGGCGCGCGCCACCATCAACTCATGGCCGCAGCCCCGGCAGCGCAGCCGAAAATCCATGCCGGAACGCAGCACCAAAAATTCCTTGCTGCCGCACGGATGCGGTTTTTTCATTTCGAGGATATCCCCCACGCGAACGTCCACCCGCTCACTCATCCTTTCGGAAAAATCGTTGTCAGAATATTATAGCATAAGTTCGCGGCAATTAACAGCCCCCCGCGGAAAATAATTTGGATTTCGGGCGAAAATTCCACGAAATTCTTACTAAAATTTTACAGCGCCGCACATTGACGCGCACACACAAACGCGCTATAATATAATCCCAAATGGGACTATGAAAACCGAGGGAGCGTTTTTTGCGTGATGAACACCGAAACACAGGCTGCGCTGATCCTGGCGAACCAGGCGATTATTCAATACCGCGGCACCTATTCGCGCTGGGCCGCACTGCACAATTTGAATTACCATGAAATGCTGGTGCTTTACACCATTCGCGATGCCGGGTTCTGCACCCAAAAACAGATATGCGACCGCTTTTTGCTGCCCCGGCAGACGATTCACAACGTGATTCAGCGTATGCGCAGCGCCGGGTTACTTGAGGTCAGTCCGGCGAGCGAGGGTCGCGAAAAGGCGTTTGTGCTCACCCCGGCGGGCGTGGAATACGCCGATGTGCCGCTCCGACTGCTGTCGGCGGTGGAGGAATGCGCCGTGGCGCTGATGGGGCACGAAAAGCTGACCGCAATGGCCAATTTGGTGCTGGAATTTGACTGTGCGCTCAACCGCGCGATGGCGGCGGAAGAAACGCAAAAAACAGAGGAATCGCAATCGTGAAAACTGCAACCACCACGGCGCCGGACTTTTTTGGCACGGCGCCGATTCGCAAAATTCTGTTTCGGATCTCGCCGCCGGTGATGCTCGCGCAGCTGATTCAGGCCCTGTATAATATTGTAGACAGCTATTTTGTGGGGCGATATTCCGACGATGCGCTCACGGCGGTAACGGTGATTTACCCGCTTCAGCTGGTGATGATTGCGCTTGCGGTGGGCATCGGCGTAGGCGTGAACACCTATATGGCGCGCAATATGCGCAGGAACGCGAACACGATGCGCGCGCGACCGCCGGAACCGGCATGGTGCTCGCACTGAGCTCCTGGGCGGTGGTGGCCATTGCGTCGGTGCTGGTGATGCGGCCGTATGTGAACGCCACGGCCTCGTCGCCCGCAGCGGTGGAATACGCCGTGACCTATGGCCGCATTGTCACGGTGGGCGGCATCGGGCTGTTTTTGGAGGGCAACTGGTCAAAGGTGCTTCAGGCGCGCGGCGACATGAAGCGCCCCATGATTGCGCAAGTAGTGGGCGCCGCAATCAACGTAGTGTTCGATCCACTGTTGATTTTTGGCATTGGCTTCTTCCCGGAGCTGGGGATGGTCGGCGCGGCTTGGGCGACGATTTTGGGGCAAATGGTGGCCGCGGCCATTGTGGGCGTGCACGCATTTTATATGCCCCCCAAGCTGCGCGAAATCGGCCATTTTGTGGGGCGGATCTACCATTACGGATATTCCTCGATTTTTATGCAGATGATGTATTCCATTTACATTTTCGCGCTGAATGTGATTCTGGCCGGGTTTTCCGATTCGGCAGTCACGGTGCTGGGCCTATACTACAAGGCGCAAAGCTTCTTTTTTATTCCGTTATTCGGGCTGCAAACCTGCATTGTGCCGGTAATCAGCTACAACTTTGCGCGCGACAATTATCTGCGCTGCCGCGAAACCATGCGGGAGTCGCTGCTGATCTCGCTGGCGTTCATGACCGCAGGCTTTTTGTGCTTTGTTTTTTTGCCCGAACCGATGATGCGCGTGTTCTCAAACAGCGCGGAGGTGATCGCCATCGGCAAAACCGCGTTCCCGATTATCGGCACGAGCTTTTTTCCGGCGGTGACTTCGCTGATGCTGCCGGTATTTTTCCAAGCGATCGGCGACGGACGGCGCAGCCTGTTCGCCACGCTGACGCGGCAGATTTTCTGCTTGGTGCCCATCTTCTGGCTGTTTTCGCTGATCGGGCTGAACTACACCTGGATCTCGTTTCCGGTATCCGAAACCAGTACGACCATCATCGGCGCGGGCATGTATGTGCGGCAGCTGCATCAGTGGGGGCTGACGCTGCGCACGCCCAAAAAAACGCCATAAAAAATGCCGGGCGCAGAAGCCCGGCAAACCAAACGGAACCGTGCTTGCCGCACGGTTCTTTTTTGATTTTTAGATCCAGTTCAGCAGCGGCTGAATGAGCAGATCATAGCAGTTCATAATCAGCAGCGAAATGAACGCGAGACTGATCCCGATCACGCTTTCCCGGGTCATACGCTCTTTGAAGAACACGGTTGCCATAATGGACGAAAGAATGATGCTCAAGCCCTGGCTCAGCGGATAGAGCTGTGCGGCGGGCAGCAGCGACGCCGCCTTGGTTTTGAACAGCGAATAGGCAAACAGGCAGATCGCCATGATCACAACGTAGCCATAGGCTTTGGCGGGCATTTGCTGCACTTTGCCCTGCTTTTTGACGCTGGACAGCCCAAACACCACCGCAAGCACGACTGCCGCAAAAACATAGGTATAAAAGCTATACACCGCCGCATTGCCGGACGGCACATTCGCAACGAAAATTTTCTGAGAAAAATCGGTCAGGCCGTTGAAAATGGCCGACAGCAGCAGCAGGATCAACCCCTTGAGCGTGGTTTTGCCGTTGATGCGCTTATTGTAGGAACACATCAGAAACGTGGCCGCGAGCATCAGCGCAAAGCCGATCCACTGGTGCGCGCGCACCTGCTCGTGATACATGGCCGCACTGCCCACCATTGGGATCAGCATGCCCGCGAGCAAAAACACCTCGAGCTGCATATACGCGCCGCATTTGACCGTGAGCAGCCAGCACACCACGAACATGGCCGTGCATGTGCCGGACAATGCGGTGATCCATAGCGTGGTGGTATCCACCGCCAGCGCCGAAAGCTGCCCCTGCGCCAGCAAGGTGAAAAACCCGGTGACGATGCACAGCCCCATGCGCAGCAGGTTCAGCAAAATCGCGTCGCGCGTCTGCGTTACATATCCGCTGGAGCGCTTGCCGCAATAGCCCTTGGTCGCGCCGGCGAGCAGAGCGATCGCCAAAAACAAATAACCCATGTTCAAAAATCTCCTTGCTTCCGATATCGGTTGATTTCCGCTGCAAAAACAGTTCGTATTATTATAACGGAGGCCGGCGCGTTTTTCAATGTGTTTTTTTGCCGTTTTCCTGTACTTTTCTGCCGTTTTTCGGTTGCCGTTTCCGGCGGCTGTTCCCGATGCAGCCGTCGTTCGGCTTGGAGCATGCATACAAAAAGCCGGAAGCAGCGGCTGCTTCCGGCTTTTGTAATCGGTTTTTACTGTTTGGGCACCAGCTCGCGGTAAAGCCTCAGATAGTCGCCCGCCGAGCGCGACCAGCTGTTGTCGGACTTCATGGCGCGTTCCACCAGCCGGTTCCATTCCTGCTGGTTCTGGTGGAGGCTGAGCGCACGGTTCAGCGCGCCGTAGAGATCGTCGGCGTTATAAGTATCAAAGCGGAAGCCGTTGCCGTTTTCGCCGCCCGCGTCACGCACCGAGTCGCGCAGGCCGCCGGTTGCACGCACCACCGGCACCGCACCGTAGCGCAGCGCGATCATCTGCGACAGGCCGCAGGGCTCGCTCTTGCTGGGCATCAGGAAAATATCGGATGCCGCGTAGATTTTGCGCGACAACTCGGGCACAAAGCCGATATAGGCGCAGAAACGGCCCGGATACTTTTGCTGAAGCTCACGGAAGAACGCTTCGTATTCCCACCCGCCGGTGCCGAGCAGCACCACCTGCACATCGTGCTCGCGCATCAGCCGATCGGCAATATATTCTACCAAATCGAGGCCTTTTTGCTCGGTGAGGCGGGTGACCATGCCGATCATGGTCGCGCCGCTGCGCTGCTCGAGCCCGAGCCGCGCCTGAAGCTGCGCCTTGTTTTCCGCTTTGCCGGTGGCAAACGA
>CAKUME010000039.1 GCA_934667575.1 uncultured Eubacteriales bacterium
GCCACGTTTGAAGCGCGCGTCTACACCGCCTGGGTCCCGACCAGCTACGCGTTCATCTAAGATAAGACCCTGTGCATCCCCACGGCGTTCTGCTCCTACGGCGGCGAGGCGCTCGACAAAAAGACGCCGCTGCTGCGCTCCATGCAGGCGCTCAACAAGCAGGCGCTGCGCATTCTGCGGCTGTTTGGCAACACCGACGTGAAAGCGGTGCGCACCTCGGTGGGCCCGGAGCAGGAGTATTTTTTGGTGGATCGGGCCCAGTTTGAGCAGCGCAAGGATCTGATTTTTTGCGGCCGCACGCTGTTTGGCGCCATGCCGCCCAAAGGGCAGGAGCTGGACGACCACTACTTTGGCGTGATCAAGCCGCGCGTGGCGGAATACATGGCCGATCTGAACGAAGAACTTTGGAAGCTCGGCATTCTGGCCAAAACGGAGCACAACGAGGTGGCGCCCGCCCAGCATGAGCTGGCGCCGATTTACAGCACGACCAACATTGCCACCGACCACAACCAGCTCACGATGGAAATCATGCAAAAGGTGGCGCTGCGCCACGGGCTGGTGTGCCTGCTGCACGAGAAGCCGTTCGACGGTGTGAACGGCAGCGGCAAGCACAACAACTGGTCGATGGCCACCGACACCGGCGTGAACCTGCTCACTCCGGGCGAAACGCCCTACGAAAACGCGCAGTTCCTGCTGTTCCTTTGCGCGGTGATTCAGGCGGTAGACGATTATCAGGATCTGCTGCGGCTGTCGGTGGCCACGGCGGGCAACGACCACCGGCTGGGCGCCAACGAAGCGCCGCCTGCGGTGATTTCGATGTTCCTCGGCGATGAGCTGACCGCCGTGCTGGATGCAATCGAGAACGAAAAGCCTTACAGCGGCGCCGAAAAAACCGTGATGCGGCTGGGCGTGCATGTGCTGCCCAAGTTCACCCGCGACACCACCGACCGCAACCGCACCTCGCCGTTTGCGTTCACCGGCAACAAGTTTGAGTTCCGCATGCTCGGCTCCTCCAACAGCATTGCCTGCGCAAACATCATGCTGAACGCGGCGGTGGCGCAGTCGCTCAAGGAATATGCCGATCAGCTCGAAAAGGCCGAAAACTTTGAAGCTGCGCTGCACGAGATGATCCGCAAGGTGGTCCAAACGCACAAGCGCATCGTCTTTAACGGCAACGGCTACGACGACACCTGGATCAAGGAAGCCACCGAGCAGCGCGGCCTGCTGAACCTGAAAACCACGCCCGATGCGCTGCCGAAGCTGCTCGACAAGAAGAACGTGGATATGCTCACGGCGCACAAGATCTTCTCGGTGGCGGAAATTCAGTCCCGCTACGAGATCACGCTCGAAAACTACTGCAAGACCGTGAACATTGAGGGCCGCACGATGGTTGATATGGCGCGCAAGCAGATTTTGCCCGCGGTGGAGGCCTATGCCGCGTCGCTGGCCGAGGGGCTGAACGCCAAAAAAGCGGCGGTGCCGGAGCTGAAGGGCACAAGCGAAAAAGCGGCGATCCTCAAGCTCTCGGAGCTGGCGGATGCGATCGATGCGGAAACCGACAAGTTGCAGAAAACGCTCGATGCGCTCAAATCGATTTCGGATGTGACCGCCGAGGCCGACGCGATTCGCGACGAAGTGATTCCGCAAATGGCGGCGCTGCGCAAGGTGTGCGACGACGCCGAAACCCGCACCGCCGAAAACTTCTGGCCGTTCCCCACTTACAGCGATCTGCTTTTTGGCGTTCGCTGAGCGGCGCGTGCATTTCGATTCACATTCCTGCGCAGGTGCGCAAAATATGAGGAGGTAGTCAAAATGACAAGTTACAGTGCAGTCAACACAATATGGGTTCTGCTCGGCGCGGCGCTCGTATTTTTTATGCAGGCCGGTTTTTCCATGTGTGAAGCCGGTTTCACCCGCGCCAAAAACACCGGCAACATTCTGATGAAAAACCTGATGGACTTTTGCATTGGCACGCCGTGCTTCTGGCTGATCGGCTTTGGTGTGATGTTCGGCGCAGGCACCGGGCTCTTTGGCTGGATCGATCCGCTGATTATGAAGGATTACAGCCACATTCTGCCCGAGGGCGTTCCGCTTTGGGCCTATGCGATTTTCCAAACGGTGTTCTGCGCCACCTCGGCCACCATCGTTTCGGGCGCCATGGCGGAGCGCACCAAGTTCAGCGCCTACTGCATCTATTCCGCCGCGATCTCGCTGTTTATCTATCCGATCTCCGGCCACTGGGTGTGGGGCGGCGGCTGGCTGGCGCAGCTTGGCTTCCACGATTTTGCCGGTTCCACCGCAGTGCACATGGTGGGCGGCATCTGCGCTCTGATCGGCGCGGCCATTTTGGGGCCCCGCATCGGCAAATACGACAAAAACGGCAAGCCCCGCGCTATTCTCGGCCACAACCTCACGTTTGCCGCGCTCGGCGTGTTCATCCTTTGGTTCTGCTGGTTCGGCTTTAACGGCGCTTCCACCGTTGGCATGGACACCGACGCCAAAATGGAGAGCGCCGGTCTGATCTTCTTCAACACCAACCTCGCAGCGGCGGTGGCTTGCTGCACCACGCTGATCTTCACCTGGATCCGCTACAAAAAGCCCGATGTTTCGATGACCTACAACGCGGCGCTCGCCGGTTTGGTTGGCATCACCGCCGGATGCGACGCGGTGGATCCGCTCGGCGCAGCCATTATGGGCCTGATTTTTGGCATTGTGATCGTGCTGGCCGTGGAGTTCTTTGACAAGAAAGCAAAAATCGACGACCCGGTGGGCGCCATCTCGGTGCACTGCGTGTGCGGCGCGCTCGGCACGATTTTGACCGGCTTTTTTGCCACCGGTGTTTCTACCGAAAAAGGCGTGTTCTACGGCGGCGGCTTCCACTTCCTCGGCGTGCAGGCGCTCGGCGTGGTTTCGGTGGCAGCGTATGTGGCCGTGGTGATCACAATCGTGTTCCTGATCATCAAACACACCATTGGGCTTCGCGCCGAACCGGCCGATGAAATTGCCGGTTTGGATATTTCGGAGCACGGCCTGCTCACCGCATATGCCGGTTTTGCCATGCTGCCGGATACCGTGGTGGCAGCCGACGATGAAGTGGCCGTGGAAAGCGTGGACACCATTTCGGGCGATGTGCCGGTTTCGCAGGCGGTGCCGGTGCAGTGCATGACCTCCGCCCCGGCGGCTTCGGCCGCTCCGGCAGACGGCAGCACGCCCAAGTTCACCAAGGTGCAGATCATCTGCAAGGAATCCAAGTTTGAAGCGCTCAAAAAGGCGCTGGTGGATCTGGGCATCACCGGTATGACGATGGCGCATGTGCTCGGCTGCGGCGTGCAGAAGGGCAAGCCGGAATATTACCGCGGCATTGAAGTGGAGGCTAACCTGCTGCCCAAGATTCAGCTCGACATCGTGGTGAGCAAGGTGCCGGTGCGCAGCGTGATCGACACCGCCAAGCGCGTGCTCTACACCGGGCACATTGGCGACGGCAAGATCTTCGTTTACGACGTGGAAAACGTGGTGAAGGTGCGCACGGGCGAAGAAGGCTACGACGCGCTTCAGGACGTGGAATAAACGCTCCGCGCACGCTTTTGATTTTTTGAATTTCTCTTTCTGAATACTCCTTTCAATTCGATACCCGCCGCGCCCGATTCCATCCATCCTCGGGCCGGCGGGATTTTTGCGGCAAAAAAATATCCTTTTGCGCAGCCCGGGCGTTTAGGCGCCGCGCAAAAGGATATTTTGCATTTTGGAAAAAACGGATTCAGTCTTTTTCGTAGAGCTCCACATTGGTTTTGCCGTCGGGCGCGTTGAGGTTCACGCGCACCACCTCTTTCATCGACGTGGGAATGTTTTTGCCGACAAAATCGGGACGAATGGGCAGCTCGCGGTGGCCGCGGTCTACCAGCACCGCCAGCCGGATCTGCGCCGGGCGTCCCTGCGCAAACAGCGCGTCCATGGCCGCGCGGGCGGTGCGGCCGGTGAACAGCACATCGTCCACCAGAATCACCTCGCGGCCGGTCACATCGAACGGCAGCGAAGTGCCGTTGAGCTGCGGCTGCTCCAGCGCGTGAGACAAATCGTCGCGATAAAGCGTGATATCCAGCGAGCCGAGCGGCACGGTGCAGCCCGCGTTTTTGCGAATATTTTCGGCAATGATCTCCGCAATGGGCACGCCGCGCGTGCGAATGCCCACCAGCGCCACGCGGTTCAGGTCTTCGCTTTTTTCCACAATTTCATACGAAATGCGCATCAGCGCGCGTCGAACGGCCAGTTCATCAAACAGCTGTGTTTTGAATTTCATTCCGTCACCTTCATTTTTCTTCGGGGGAGCTTTTTGCTTATTATAGCACAATCAAAAATGCGCGTCAATTCCCTGCACGCCCCGCCGCATGCAAAAAAACGCCGGAACGCGTCTTTTCGGCGTGTCCGGCGGACGGAATATTTTAAGTGGTTCAGCCCATCAATAATCGAGCACCACCATCTGGTGGTTCCAAAGCCGCTCCACTTCGTAGCGCACCACGCCGTTTTCCTGCGTGAACGCCAGCTCGGTCATCTGCGGCGCAAGATACACCCGGCGAATCGGCCGGTCGGTGCGCACGGCGGCATGAATATGATACAGCGGCACAATGTCTTCGATCACCTCGATGCCGCTGCCGCGCTTCACCGGCGAGGCATAGAGCAAATGGTGCACCAGGCGGTGCTGCGCCGGCTGATCCATCAGCGTGGTCACACCCTGCGCAGGCAGATCGACCGCAACGGTTTTGCGGTCGCCGAGCAGCACGTCGAGCGTGGCGCAGAACAGGTCGCGCAAAATCAGGCTGGCCTTGTCGGCATATTCGGCGCAGAGCTTCCAGCCGATGTAGGCGCCCTGAGGGCCAACGGTGATCGCGCTGCCCTCGATCACGCCGCTGTTGGGGGCGTGCTGATGTGAGCAGAAGTGCGCGATGGAGCGGTTAAAGTAGGGCTGCTCGCGCTGCGCCAGCTCGGCGCCGCCGGTGTGCGCGCGCACCACATGGCCTTCTCCGTAGATCACATAGGTGCCGGGGTCCATGTTTGCCAGCGGCACCAGCGGATCGACATACGCCGGGCAATAGGCGCTGCGCCCCACATAATCGCACCCCAGGTCGTAGGCCATTGCGCCCGCTTCGGCATCCACGCAGGAATCGCCGGTGGCCAAAATTTTACCGCCCTGCGCCACAAAGGCATCGAGCTTTTTGCGCAGCTTGGGCAGCATGGGCACCGCATCCGGCAGCAGGATCACCTTGTATTTGTTAAAATCGCATTCGAGATCCAGAATGTCAAACAGATATTTGCCCTCGAGCATCATCCGGCACGCACCCACGTTGGCGGGATTGTTCCGCTTGCCGTCGATCGCCTCGAGCGACAGCATGCCCACGTCGGCCACCGCGTCCACGTCGTCGCACCAGGCCTCTTTTTCCTCCACCTCGGCATAGGCCGCGCCGATCAGGCGATAGGTGGTTTCGTTCATCTCGCCGTTCGGGTGCAGCTGATCGCCCACGGAGCATTTGGAGCCCATGGCAAGATCCAGCGCCGTTTCGTAGCGCAGTGCGTTCTTGTGCTTAAAGCCGCCGAACTCGCCCCAGGTGGTGTGGAACTTGCCGGTCATGCCGAGCATTTCCATGCCCAGATTGCGGCAGTAGGACACCGACATCGGGTAGTGGTCGTAGCCCCAGCCGCCGGTGGGCAGCGATTCCATTTCAAGATGGGAATCCATGTGCGCCAGATCGCGGCGGCCCGCGATGATGTGGCCGCCGTTATGGAACACCGGCAAGCCGGGCTTCACGGAATCCACCGTTTCGCGCACGCGCCGGGTGTAGGTCGCATAGGTTTCACGGCCCAGGCGGCGCACGTTTTCGGGATCGGTCGGATCCCAGCCGCGGTCGAGCATCGTTTGCAGGCACGCGGGGCAGCAGCACGCCCGCTCGCCCACAATGTCGAGGAAAATGCCGTCGGCGTCGTAGCGCTCGCACACCTCCTTGATCTGCGCAAGCAGATAATCGAGATACGGCGTGTTCATGCACAGCTCGTGGTAGCCCGCACGCGTGGGGTAGGTGACCGACCGGCCTTCGTTGTCCATGCGCACCACACGCCATTCCGGGTGGCGGCGCGCGGCCTTTTCGTCAAATCCCGCCGAGAGATACACCGGCGTTTTCACGCCGATTTCATGCGCCGCCTCAATCTGCGCGCCGAGCAGATCGAACGAAAGGCCCGGATGCATTTCGTTGGCGTCGCTGGGGTGATAGGCCCAGCCGTGATGGCATTTGGAAAACACGGTGATCGAGCTCACATGGCCGAGCCGGAGCGCATGCTGAAACTGCTCCTTTGAAAATTTGCTGCCGATGCCGTCGATGCATTCCGAGGTGTGAAAATCCAGATGGATTTGGCGGAACGATAATTTCATTTGACTTCCTCCCGTTTGCATTCAAGATGATAGCTTCATCTTACCGAATTGCGCGGGCGTTGTCAACCGTTTGCGGGGAAACGTGCGGAAAATCCATATATTCTTTCAAAAAATCCATATTATTTGCTTTTGTCGCGCGAGCGTGTGCAAAGCGCGGCCACATAGCCGAACGCCATGGCCGCCGTGATGCCCGCCGCGGTGGCGGTGAGCCCGCCGGTGAGCGCGCCAAGCAGCCCCTGCTCCCCAATGGCTTTCTGCACGCCCTTGGCGAGGGAATAGCCAAAGCCGGTGAGCGGCACGGTGGCGCCGCAGCCCGCAAACCGGACCAGCGGTTCATACACGCCGATCGCGGTGAGCGCCACCCCGCCCACCACATAGCCCACCAGAATGCGCGCCGGGGTGAGCTTGGTGAAGTCGATCAGCAGCTGCCCGATGAGGCAGAGCAGCCCGCCGACCACGAATGCTTTCAAATAGTCCATATTATCTTAGTCCTCCTTGCGGATAAAAACCAAATGCGCCACGCCGGGAATCGATTCGCCCTGCTGCGACGAGGTGGTGCTCATCAGCGCGCCGGTGGCCATGAACAGCACGCGGTGCAGCGCCCCGGTGCGCAGTTGATGCATGATATACGAGCAAAGCACCGACGCCGAGCAGCCGCAGCCCGAGCCGCCCGCGTTTACACTCTGCGCGGCCGCATCAAAAATCAGCAGGCCGCAGTCGTCGTGGCGGCCGCGGATATCAATGCCGTCCTCCAGCAGCAGCTGATCCATTAGCTGCGCGCCGATCTGACCCAAATCGCCGGTAAAGATCCGGTCGTAGTCGGTGGGCGCCGTGCCGGTGTCGCGCAGGAAGGCTTCGAGCGTGTCTGCGGCGGCCGCGGCCATGGCTGCGCCCATGTTGTTCGCATCGGTAATGCCGGGGTCCACAATGCGGCCCATCGTGACCGCCGCCACCTGCGGCGCATCGCGGTGCGCCGGGTCATCGGCCGCCACGATCATCGCGCCCGAGCCCGTTACCGTCCACTGCGAGGTGGGCGTGCGCAGGCTGCCATATTCGAGCGGAAACCGGAACTGCCGCTCCGCCGTGCAGAAATGGGACGATGTGACCGCCACGGCGCGCTGCGCAATGCGGCTGTCCACAAACAGCGACGCCATGGCGAGCGTTTGCGCCATGGTGGAACAGGCGCCGTATTGCCCGATGAACGGGATATTCAGCGTGCGCAGCCCAAACACCGAACCGATGCACTGGTTGAGCAGGTCGCCCGCAAAAATATAATCCATCTGGTCGGCGGTGCAGCCCGATTTGCGCAGCGCGGTTTCCACCGCTTCGGTTTGCAGGCGGCTTTCCGCCTGTTCCCACGATTCCTCCCCGAGCGTGGTGTCGGAATAGGCGCGGTCAAAAAAGGATGCCAGCGGGCCTTCGCTTTCTTTTTTGCCCACGATCGCCGCGCTGCCGATCAGCCGCGGGCGCTGCTCGGTCAGCACGGTGCGCGTGCCGATTCGTTTTGCCATGTGTGTGTCATTCCTCGCATTACAAAGTAGTAGTTTTTTTCGACCCTCTCCAAGGTCGTTTCTATTTTACCTGCTGAAAGATCCACAGCACTGCGCCGTAGACCGCCGAAGCAAAGCTGCCGTACAGGATCACCGGCCCGGCAATTTTGAACATGTTCGCGCCGATGCCCAGCACATGACCCTCCTGCTTGAATTCAATGGCGGGCGACACCATGGAGTTGGCAAAGCCGGTGATCGGTACCAGGCTGCCCGCGCCCGCAAACCCGGCAAAATCGTCGTACACATTGAGCGCGGTAAACAGCGCCACCAGCCCGATCAACGTGACCGACAC
>CAKUME010000040.1 GCA_934667575.1 uncultured Eubacteriales bacterium
TTTGCCAAGGCAAACCTTGCCTATAAAATGAAAGCATCGCTGCCCAAAATGAACGACGAAGGGCGCATTCGGCTCAACCGCGCACGTCATCCGCTGCTCAAAATGGAAACGGCGGTGCCGATCACGGTCGAGCTTGGCACCGTGTTCGACACGCTGGTCATCACCGGCCCCAACACCGGCGGCAAAACCGTGACGCTCAAAACCATTGGCTTGCTCACGCTGATGGCCATGTGCGGCCTGATGATCCCGGCATCGGACGAAAGCGAGCTGTCGGTGTTTCACCATGTGTTTGCCGATATCGGCGACGAGCAGAGCATTGAGCAGTCCTTGTCCACGTTTTCGGCACACATGACCAATATCATTGCCGTGCTGGATCAGGCGGATGCCCAAAGCCTTGTTTTGATCGACGAATTGGGCGCGGGCACCGATCCGGTGGAGGGTGCGGCGCTGGCGCGGTCGATTCTTGAAACGCTGCGCGGCGACGGTGCGCGCATTGCGGCCACCACGCACGATGCCGAGCTCAAGGAATATGCGCTGCAAACCCCCGGCGTGGAAAACGCCTGCTGCGAATTTGACGTGGCCACGCTGCGCCCCACATACCGGCTGCTGATCGGTGTGCCGGGCCGCTCCAACGCGTTTGCCATTTCGGAGCGGCTGGGCATGAGCGCTGCGGTGGTGGCGCGTGCGCGCAAGCTGGTGTCGGAGGAAAACACCCGATTTGAGGACGTGGTGCAAAAGCTCGAGGAAAGCCGCCAGCAGCTGGAAGCCGAGCGCCGCACGGCAAATGAGCGGCGGCTCGAAGCCCAGCGGATGCTGGAACAAGCCCAAAAAAAGCAGGCCGAGCTCGAGCAGATGCGCCAGCTCGAAATGGAGCGCGCACGCACCGAAGCACGCAACCTCACCGCACGCACGCGCGCCCAGGCCGACGCGCTGCTCAACGAGCTCGAAGAGCTGCGCAAAACGCAGGATGCTCAGGGCTCGGCGCAGGCGCGTGCCAAGCTGCGCGCGGGGCTGCGCGAAATGGAAAATGCCGCCGACCCGGTGGAACAGAAAAAGGCCGATGGCTATCGCTTGCCGCGTCCGCTCAAAAAAGGCGACCGCGTGCTGATCTATGATATCGACAAAAAAGCGATCGTGATCAGCCCGGCCGATCGGGGCGGGCTGGTGGAAGTGCAGGCGGGCATCATCAAAACGCGCGTGCCGGTCAGCAATCTGCGCCTGCTCAAGGACGAAAAAGTGACTGCCCAAACCACCGCGCACCGTCCGCGCACCGTGACCAAGGAGCTGAGCCGGTCGTCGGCGCGCACCGAAGTCGATCTGCGCGGAATGACTGCCGACGAGGCCATCATGGAGCTGGATCGATTCATTGATTCGGCCGTGCTGTCCGGTGTGGGGCAAATTGCGATCATTCACGGCAAGGGCACCGGTGTGCTGCGTGCAGCGGTCACGCAGCGGCTGCGCAGCCATCCGAATATCAAGAGCTTCCGGCTCGGCGTATACGGCGAGGGCGAAAATGGCGTGACCATTGCCGAGCTGAAATAATTTCATCGCCGGCCGCATAAAAATGCAGTAAGCGCGAAAGGCGGGAGAACGGAGGCGTATCAAAAATGAGCAGACGACGGAAAAACGGACACGTGCTGGATATTCTGCTGGTGATATTGCTGATATTGGCGACCGGCGCGGCGGTGTGTTCCTTTCGCATAACGGCGCAGCCGGATGAGAGCGGCTATGAGCTGGCCGAAAAAAACACGGCGACCGCGCGACTGGCGGGTGCGGCATTGCTTGGCGGTGACGTTGCGGTTACCTATCCGGAGTTGAACCGCCTGATTGCCGACCGGCTGCCGGCGCAATCCGGCTCCGTCACGGTGCAGACGCTCAAACTGCGCCCGGATTCGGAAAAGATTACAATATATATGCAGCTGCGCACCAAGGATCGCACTTGGCATGTCACCGCAACCGGCGCGGCCCAGTCGGTTTCCGACGGGGATGCTGTGATCGGCGTCACATTTGCGCCCGAGCGTGTTGTGGTGGGCAAGCAGGCGGTGCCGCGTGTGGTGTGGCAGCAAATGGCGAAAAAATGGACGAAACAATCGACCAGTGTTTCCATGCAGAACGGCGCGCTTACCTATACCTTTCCTGAACTGCCTGTCACCCTGCGTGCGCTGCGCGCGCAGTCGGACGGCGTGCAGCTGACGGTCATGAGCGTGTTCCATCGGGAGAACGATGCGCCGGAATCCAATCCGGATTCGGCGTCCGACGGTGACCATACGATCTCGGCTTCCCCGGCGGATATTTCGGCCTTTCTCGAAAATGCAAAACAGCGTCTGCTCGATGGCCGCGCCACGCTGACAGAGCTTTGGAACGAATGGAAAGCCAAGTTTCCGCAGGCGGACGCGGCACAGTTTTGGGCCGCGTTGAAAAACGACTGGAGCGATTTATCGTCCAAATGGCAAAGTTGGATCGGCTCGCAGTCCGATTCTGCCGGCAGTACCGTATCCGATTAGAAAAAAAATAAAAAAAGCAGCGAAAACGCTTGACTTTTGCGCCGAAACCCCGTATAATAGAACAGCAATGTAAAGGCGAAAACCTTTACACACTGGAAGGAGCGGTTCGGATGGCCAAAAACTTGACGCTTTCGCTGCTTCTTGATTTCTACGGGCCGCTGCTCACGGAAAAACAGCGCACAGTGGCGTCGCTCTATTACGACGAAGATCTGTCGCTTTCCGAAATTGCGCAGGCGCAGCAAATTTCCCGGCAGGGCGTGCGTGATGCGCTCAAGCGTGCCGAGCAGCAAATGCTGGAGCTGGAGCAGACACTCGGGTTAGCGCAGCGGTTTCGGGCCATTACCGCTGGGCTGGACGAAATTGCCGAAACCGCGCAGGTGCTGGCCGATGCCGCAGATCCGGCCGTGCGGATTGCCGCAGCGCAAATTCGCCAAATTGCCGCAGAGCTGAAAACAAAGGAAACGGACGAATAAACGTTCCAAAAGATAATGAAGATCGAAAGGAGCATTTTCCGCGATGGCTTTTGAGGGATTGTCTGATAAATTATCCGCCGCATTCAAGCGATTGCGCGCCAAGGGCAAATTGACCGAGAACGACGTGAAGGAAGCCATGCGGGAAGTGCGGCTCGCGCTGCTCGAGGCGGATGTGAACTACAAAGTGGCGAAAGACTTCACCAAATCCGTGACCGAACGCGCCATTGGCACCGAGGTGATGGAAAGTCTCACCCCGGCGCAGCAGGTCATCAAGATTGTCAACGAAGAGCTCACCGCGCTGATGGGCGGCAGCCAGTCGCTGATTCACACCGCCCCCAAGCCGCCCACGGTGATTATGCTCTGCGGTTTGCAGGGCGCCGGCAAAACAACGCATGCGGGCAAGCTCGCACTGATGCTTCGACGTCAGGGTCACCGGCCGCTGCTCGTTGCATGCGACATTTATCGCCCGGCGGCCATTGAGCAGCTGCGCATTGTGAGCGAACAGGCGGGTGCGGCGTTTTTTGAAAACGGCACCGCTCGCCCGGTAGATACCGCGCGCAAGGCGATTGCACTCGCCAAAGACCATGGCTACGACATGGTGATCATCGATACCGCCGGCCGTCTGCACATTGATGAAGCGCTCATGCAGGAGCTGCGCGATGTGAAAGCGGCGGTGGAGCCGGACGAAATTCTGCTCGTGGTGGATGCCATGACCGGCCAGGATGCGGTCAATGCGGCCAAGAGCTTCGATGATGCGCTGGGCATCACCGGCGTCATTCTCACCAAGCTCGACGGCGACACCCGCGGCGGCGCAGCGCTTTCCATTCGCGCCGTGACCGGTAAGCCGATCAAATTCTCGGGCACCGGCGAAAAGCTCGAAAACCTCGAGGTATTCCACCCGGACCGCATGGCGTCGCGCATTTTGGGCATGGGCGATGTGCTCACACTCATTGAGGAAGCGGGGCAGAAGCTCGACCAGAAAAAAGCCGAAGAGGCGGCGCGCAAGCTGAGCAAAAACCAATTCACGCTCGACGATCTGCTCGACCAGTTCCAGCAGATGAAAAAAATGGGCTCGATGAAATCACTGCTCTCCAAGCTGCCCGGCGTGGATAAGCAGCTGCGCGATGTGGATATCGACGACCGAATGATGGACCGTATGGCGGCCATCATTCAATCGATGACGCCCGCCGAGCGCACCAAGCCCGATTTGATCAATGCGTCCCGCAAGCGGCGTGTTGCCGCGGGCAGCGGGATGCGCGTGGAGGATGTCAACCGCCTGCTGCGCCAGTATGAGCAGATGCAAAAAATGATGAAGCAGATGCGCGGCAACAAGCGTTTTGGCAGTATGTTCCGGGGCAGGCCCGGGTTTTGATTCCAATTGCATTCATCCGGTTTCCGGTTGAAGATAGATAAAAATTTATCCGGAGGTGAAAATCATGTCTGTAAAAATTCGTCTGCGCCGTCTGGGCGCGAAGAAGAGCCCGTTCTACCGTGTGGTGGTCGCGGATTCCAGATACCCGCGCGATGGCCGCTTCATTGAAGAAATCGGTACCTACGATCCGCTGTCGGAGCCGTCTACCCTGAAGGTGGATGCCGAAAAAGCGAAAGCGTGGATTGCCAAGGGCGCTCAGCCGACCGACACCGTGAAGGCGCTCTTCAAGAAAAATGGCATCACGGAATAAAAAAGGAGGTCTTGACCAATGAAAGACTTGCTTTTGACGATTGTCCGGGGTTTGGTGGAAGATCCTTCTGCGGTAAGCGTAGAAGTTTCGGATTCGGAGGATGGCAGCGCGACCGTGTATCATCTGCGCGTAGCAGAATCGGATATGGGTCGCGTGATCGGCAAACAGGGGCGGATTGCAAAAGCGATTCGCACCGTAATGCGCGCCGCTGCCGTTCGTTCGGGTGAAAAAATCCTGGTGGAAATCGACTGACGCCGCAACCGTTTCGAACGAACAGGAAATTGCATTCCTGCGCTGCGAAGCGGTTTTTTTCTATCGGAAGGAGACCATTGCTGGATGCTGAAGCAGTTTTTGGAAGCCGGAAAGGTGGTTGGCACGCACGGCGTGCGCGGCGAGCTGCGTGTGCAGCCGCTGGGCGATGGGCCTGCGTTTCTGGCGCAGTTTCGCACGCTGTATTTGAGCGCGGGCGGTGCGCCGGTGCGCGTGCAGTCGGCGCGCGCACACAAAAGCTTGGCGCTGATCAAGCTCGAGGGCGTGGATGATATGGACGCGGCCGAGCGGCTGCGCGGCCGCGTGCTTTATTTTAATCGCAAAGATGCCCGGCTGCCCGAGGGCCGTTATTTTATTGTGGATTTAATCGGGGCGCGCGCGGTGGACGATCAAAGCGGTCGGGTATACGGTACGCTGACCGACGTGATCGAAGCCGGTGCGCAGGATGTGTATGAGATTACCGACGACGCGGGGCAAAAGCACCTGATGCCGGCTGTGCCGGAAATGGTGCGGGCAATCCATCCGGAGCAGGGCGAGCTGCGCATTCGGCCGGTTGCGGGGATTTTTGACGATGCGGATTGATATTATGACGCTGTTTCCGGATATGTGCGACACGGTGCTGCGCACTAGCATCATCGGCCGTGCGCGTGAAAACGGCCTGATTTCGGTGTTTTGCCACGATATTCGCGACTACACTACCGATCGCCACCGCCGTGTGGACGATTATCCTTACGGCGGCGGAAAAGGCATGATTATGCAGGCCGATCCCATCGATCGCTGCTTTTCTGCAATCTGCCGCGAAATTGGCGCCCGGCCGCACTTGGTGTATCTGTCGCCGCAAGGCAAAACGCTCACGCAGGCGTGTGCCCGCGCGCTAGCGCAGATCCCGAACTTGGCGCTGCTGTGCGGTCATTACGAGGGTGTGGACGAACGGGTGATCGAATCCATTGTAGATGAAGAGATCTCCATTGGCGATTATGTGCTCACCGGCGGAGAACTGCCCGCGCTGGTGGTGGCCGACTGCGTGGCGCGCATGATTCCCGGGGTGCTGGCTGACGAAGTATGCTTTACCGAAGAAAGCCACTTTGCCGGGCTGCTCGAATATCCGCAGTATTCGCGCCCGGCCGACTGGCAGGGTCGTCGGGTGCCGGAGGTGCTGCTTAGCGGCGACCATGCGCGCATTGCCCGCTGGCGCAACGAAGAATCGCTTCGCCGAACGCAGCAAAAACGTCCGGATATGCTGGAAAACACCCAAAGCCACCCCTAAATCGTTTGAGGGCTGTCGTAAGTGCTTAAAAACTTTCCACATATTCGTCAATATGAACAAACGGCTCCCCGCGCATTTGGCTTCAATCAGTGATGCATCTGAATTTTTCTATAGGGAATTGACGATTCCGGAAAAAGTGATATAATAGAATATAAGATGAAAGAAAGGGTTTCGCCCCTCGATCATTTTTATGAGGAGATGTTTTTTGTGTACGATAAAAAGGTAACAGTTCAGAATCAAGTAGGTCTTCACGCTCGTCCGGCCACGTTCTTTATCCAGAAAGCCAATGAATACAAATCGACGATTTGGGTGGAGAAGGATGAGCGCCGCGTCAATTCCAAGAGCTTGCTTGGTGTGCTGTCGCTTGGCATTGTGGGCGGCACCGAGATCCACATTATTGCGGATGGTCCCGATGACAAAGAAGCGGTGGAAGCATTGGTGAAAATGGTCGAGTCCGGTTTTGCAGAGTAATTTATTTCAAACGGATCGGGCTGTCGTGCGGCGAAAGCGAGTACGGCGGCCTTTTCTTGTTGCATTGAAATATCCGGTTCAAAAAGGAGGCGCTGCATGAATCCAAAGCTTGCGGAACTGCGAAAAAAAGCGATGGCGTTGCCGCTTTCGCCGGGTGTCTATCTGATGAAAAACGCGGATGGCCAGATCATTTATATCGGCAAGGCCAAAATGCTCAAAAACCGCGTCAGCCAATACTTTGGTTCACAAAACCACCACAACGCCAAGGTGCGCCGGATGGTGGCCAATGTGGATCATTTTGATTATATTTTAACCGACAGTGAATTCGAAGCGCTGGTGCTGGAATGCAGCCTGATTAAGCTGCATACCCCAAAATACAACATTCTGCTCAAAGACGACAAGGGCTATTCCTATATCCGCATTTCGCCGCCGCCCTATTCGCGTATCACCGTTGCGTTCCAAAAGGAAGACGACGGCGCGCGCTATATCGGGCCCTACACAAGCTCTTGGGTGGTCAAGCAGTCGGTGGATGAGGCTGTGCGTGCGTTTCGGCTGCCCACATGCAGCCGCCGTTTTCCGCAGGATATCGGTCGGGCGCGGCCATGCCTGAACGCCTCCATTCGGCTTTGCTGTGCGCCGTGCCGCCGCGGGGTCATGTCGGCGGCGGAATATCAGGAGGTCGTGGACGAAGCGGTGCAGTTTCTCACCGGGAGCAGCGCGCAGTCCATTCGTATTTTAACACAAAAAATGGGGCAGGCGGCGGAGGAATTGCAATTTGAGCGCGCGGCTCAGCTGCGCGACCGAATTTCGGCCCTCAAGCGGCTTGGCGAGCGCCAAACCGTCGTTTCCTGCCGAACCGAATCGCAGGACGTGATTGCGTTGGCACAGGGGAGCGGCACCGCCGTGTTCGCCGTGCAGCGCTTCACCGCGCATCGGTTGTCCGACCAGGAGATTTTTCCGGTGGGCGAGCTGGACGAGCTGCCGCAGGCGCGCGCAGATTTTGTGCAGCAGTATTATTCCATGCGTGACCGCGTGCCGCCGCTGATTTTGCTGGACGGTGAAATTGAGGATCCGGCGCTGCTGGAAGAATGGCTGAGCAAAAAAGCCGGACGCAGCGTGCATTTGTGGGCGCCCAAGCGCGGCGACCTGCTTCAGGCGGTGCAGCGCTGCGCGCAGAACGCCGCCGAGCAGCTGGCGCAGCGCACCGGCGCCACCGGCTCGGTGACGGCCGCATTGAATGAATTGGGGCGGCTGCTTGGGCTGCCCCAGCCGCCGCACTATATCGAATCCTATGATATTTCCAACCTGGCAGGAGAGAATAATGTGGCCGGCATGGTGGTGTTTGAAAACGGCCGGCCGCTCAAATCCGCCTACCGCAAATTCCAAATTCGCACCGTGTCCGGTCAGGACGACTATGGCTCCATG
>CAKUME010000041.1 GCA_934667575.1 uncultured Eubacteriales bacterium
GGACTACCCGCTTCAGCCCAAAAAGCATTCGCTCGAATATCTGCGCGACATCGCCTACCTGCGCCCGCGCACCAAGCTGTTTCAGGCGGTGTTCCGCGTGCGCAGTCTGGCTGCGCAGGCCATTCACGACTATTTTCAGCAGAGGGGCTATGTGTATGTCCATTCGCCGCTCATCACCGCCAACGACGCGGAGGGCGCGGGCCAAACCTTTCAGGTGACCACGCTCGATTTGGAGCGCGTGCAGGGCAAAGCGAACTACGACCGCGACTTTTTCGGCCGCAAAACCTGCCTGACGGTCACCGGTCAGCTCGAAGCCGAAATTTTTGCCATGGGCTTTAAGCGTGTGTACACCTTTGGCCCCACGTTCCGTGCCGAAAACTCCAACACCAAAACCCATGCGGCCGAATTTTGGATGATCGAGCCGGAGTTGGCGTTTTGCGACCTGCACCAGCTGATGGATGTGGAGGAGGATTTCCTCAAATTCATCGTGCGGCAGGTGATGGAAAAGGGCGCCGACGAGCTGGCGTTTTTGGCGCAGTACAATCAGGTGCCGCTGCTCGAAAAGCTTGATGCGCTGCTGAACTCCAAAATTGCGCGCGTGTCGCACGACGAGGCGATCACCATCCTGCGGGCGCGCCACGCCGAGGTGCCGTTTGAAAACGAGCCGAAATACGGCGAGGATACCGCCAAAGAGCACGAAAAATACCTCACCGAGGTCTACTTTAAATCGCCGTGCTTCGTCTATGATTGGCCGAAGGACATTAAGGCGTTCTATATGCGCCAGAATCCGGACGGCAAAACCGTGGCGGCGGTGGATTTGCTGGTGCAGGGTTCGGGCGAGCTCATGGGCGGCAGCCAGCGCGAGGAGCGCTACGATGTGCTGCGCGACCGCATGAACGAGCTGGGCATCTCCACCGAGCCCGACGGCTTGGGCTGGTACCTCGACCTGCGCAAATACGGCGGCTGCGTGCACTCCGGCTTTGGCATGGGCTTTGAGCGCCTGCTGATCTTCCTCACGGGCATGGAGAATATCCGCGATGTGATCCCGTTCCCGCGAACCCCGTCCAACTGCGAATATTGAGCCGCGCAGGCGCTCGCCGACCGTTGCGTTGCGTGCGAGCTGCATGTATATCCCCATGGCGGCCATGGCCTTTGCCTTGCAAATCATGTTACACAGGACGCATGCCCATATGATCGGCCGCTTGATGCCGCAGAGTCATTCCGATTTTAAAGCGGTGCTGCGGCCGGAGCAATGACGAAGAAAAAGGAGCTTTTTCGATGAAATTTTTTGATATTGAACTGCCGGTGGTTACGTGCGGAAAAAGCGACTACACCGCGCATATGACCGCCTACATCCCGTCGAACGGGCTGGATTTGAAGATCAACAAAAACCGCCCCGCGGTGGTGATTTTTCCCGGCGGCGGCTACTGCATTACCTATGACGGCGAAGCCGAACCCATTGCGCTGAAGTTTACCGCCGAGGGCGTGGCGGCGTTTATTGTTTGGTACAGTGTGAAAAATCATTGCCCCGACCGGCCGCCGCGCTATCCGCAGGCGCTGATCGAGGGGCTCACGGCGGTGCAGTGGGTGCGCAGCCATGCCGCGGAATACGGCCTGGATCCGCACAATATCGCCACGCTGGGCTTTTCGGCGGGCGGCCACCTGTGCGCCTGCACCGGCACGCTCTGGAAGCTGCCGGAGCTTGCGCCGTATCTGCCGGCGCCGCGCGAGGAATACCGGCCGGATAAGCTGATTCTTTGCTATCCGGTGATCATGAGCCACGGCCCGCACCATCAGGGCTCGTTTGACGCGCTGCTGGGCGAAGTGGGCGAACCAAACAGCCTGCAAACGCCGGAGCGCATGCGCGCGCTGTCGCTGGAAACGCAGGTGGCCGACGACACGCCGCCCTGCTTTATCTGGCACGCCTTTGACGATACCTGCGTGCCGGTGCAGGGCTCGCTCGAGTTTGCCAAAGCGCTCGCCGACCACCACATTGCGTGCGAGATGCATTTGTATCCCCATGGCGGCCACGCCCAGTGCCTGGCGAGCCATGTGACCTCCGATGCATTCCCGGCCGATCATCCGTCCGGTGCGGCCGACTGGATCGGCCATGCGGTGATGTTCCTGTTTGACGACACGCTGCTGCCCAAAAAATAATTTTGTATTTTTGCCGAAGCCGTTCCGAAAATTTCGCGCACGGCTCCGGCTTTTCTGTTTTGATTTGAACGGAAGGAAGGTTTATCCATCATGATTTATTACATTGATCCCATGCACGGCCGCGATGATGCCGACGGCGCTTCCCCGGCGCAGGCACGCCGCAGCGAAGTCGGGCTGACGGTTTTGCCGGGCGACACGGTGCTTTTTCGGCGCGGCAGCGTGGTGCGCGGCGAGCTGCACACCGTGGCCGGCACGCCCGGCGCGCCGGTGCGCTACGGCGCCTACGGCGAGGGCCGCCGGCCGGTGTTTTGCGGCTCGGTGGATGTGAGCGACCCGGCGCTCTGGCACGAGGTGCGCCCCAATGTGTGGCGGTGCAGCGCGCCGCTCACCACCGAGGTGTGCAACTTTATTTTTGACGGCGACCGCTGCGGCGGCACGCTGCGCTGGTCGCCCGAAGAACTCACCGAGCCCGGCGACTGGTACGACACCCGCATGGGGTCGGCCGAAGGACAAAAGACGGACGCACCGGGCGAAGTGCTGCTCTATTCGCTCGGCAATCCGGGCACGGCCTACACCCACCTTGAGTGCGCCGTGTGGGGGGCGCGCACATTGGTGCGCAATCAGAGCGACACCGAGCTGTGTGACCTGATCTTTTTTGGCAGCGGCGTGCATGCGGCGGCCTCCGGCGGTGCGGCGCGCGTGGCGTTTCGGCGCTGCGCCTTTCTGTTCATCGGCGGCGCGGTGTGGAACCTGGAGCGGCGCATTCGCTTTGGCAACGCGATCGAATTTTGGGAGCGGGGCGAAGATATTCTGATCGAGGACTGCTATTTTGACCAGATCTACGACTCCTGCATTACCGAACAGGGGTCCGAAAAATGCGAGCCCGCAAAAAACATTGTGATGCGCCGCAATTTGTTTTTGAACTATGGCATGGCCGCCTATGAGGGCCGCGACCGGATGACGGTGAACTGCCGGTTCGAGGACAATGTCTGCGCGTTTGCGGGCGGCGGATTTTCGGCGCTGGGCGACACGAAGCCGCGCAATTCCGAAATTTATCCGCAGCCCATGGGGCATCATCTGTTTTTCTGGCGCATCACCGCCCCCAGCGAGGGCGGCGGCTTCGCGGTGGAGGGCAACGTGTTCGGCCGAGCCACCGGCGCGGCGGCGTATGATATTATTGCGCCCGAGGCCCAGTCGCAGATGACGTTTGCGCGCAACCGCTATGCCATGCCGCATGGCGCACTGCTGGCGCACCTGAGCGGAACGAACTATTCAACCGATTCGTTTGCCGCGTTTGCCGCCGCCACCGGCGAAACCGGCACCTGCGCGCCCGGCGAGGCGGATGACGCCATCGGCCGCTGGTTTGAGCGCCACGAAGGATAAAAAACGGGATCAAACCGCATAATTTTGGCCCGGAGCCCTGCGCGTTTGCGCGGGAACTCCGGGCCTTTTGCAGGCAGCGAAAATGGAGCTCATTTTCGGCATGCGCAGCAATTGAAAAAATGTGGAAGTGCGGATTATAAAATTCCAAACTTTGCAAATGCTTCGGTGGCGGACATTCCGTTCTCAATGGCTTTGCGCACCTGCTTTTCACCCGAAGCCTTTTCGAGCGCGCGAACGATCACCTCGTCGGCGAGCTCGCGCGGAATGACCAGCACGCCGTCGATGTCGCCAAACACCAGGTCGCCGTCGTGCACCGTGACCGCACCGATTTCAATGGGGCAGCGAAAATCCGCCACATTGGTGCGCACGCCGGAATCCTGCGCCCAGCAGCCCCGGCTGAACACCGGAAAATGCTGCGCGAGCACCTGCGGCGTGTCGCGGTGATAGCCGTCGAGCACGGCGCCCACCGCGCCGCGCGTCCGCGCGGCCGCAGTGAGCAGCTCGCCCCAAAGCGCGCTGTGGTGTGCGCCGGCGGCAATATAAATTTCGCCCGGGCGCAGCTGGTCGAGCGCTTCGGTGAGCAGGCCAAAGGGTTTTTTCTGCGGCGAAAACACATCGTATTCGAGCACGGTGCAGGCCCAGCCCGCGAGCTTCATATCCTCGCGCAGCGGCCGCACCTCCGGCGGTAAAAACTGATGCGTGCAGCCCATTGCATCCAAAATGTCGCCCACCACGGGGGTGTAGAGCTTTTCCTTCATCAACGCGAAACGTTCGGCGTCGTTGTGCCATGCATTCATTGCAGCTTCCTCCGTTCGGCTCACAGCCCAAAATAGCGGCGCGCGTTGTCAAAGCTCACATTGCGCACCAGTGTGCCCAGCGTGTCCATATCGGCGGGGTATTCGCCGTTTTCGACCCAATTGCCCAGCACATTGCAAAAAATACGCCGGAAATATTCGTGGCGCGAATAGGACAAAAAGCTGCGGCTGTCGGTGAGCATGCCGATAAATTGCCCGAGCACGCCCTGATTGGCGAACATGTGCATCTGCGCTTCCATGCCGTCGCGGTGATCTTGGAACCACCACGAGGTGCCGAGTTGAATTTTGCCGGGCACCTCTCCATCCTGAAAATTGCCCGCCATGGTGGCCATCACGATGCTGTCTTTTTCGTTCAGGCAGAAAAGAATGGTTTTGGGCAGCGCGCGGCGCGCTTCCAGCCGGTTCATCCAGTCGCCCAGCGCATCGGCCAGCGGCGCGTCGGCAACGGAATCGTAGCCGTTGCCTTGGCCCTGCCGGTTCACGCGGCGCAGCCCGCCGATGTGCAGCTCCATGGCCCAGCCGCGCCGATGGTATTCCTGCCCGAGCCACAGCAGCAGCTGCATCATTGCTCCGTCGCCCTCCTGCCGGGTAACGGATTCCCCGCGCAGCGCCCGCGCCACGATCGCCTCGGCTTCGCTCTCGGTTGCGGTGCAGTGCGGGAAGCGGGTCATCCCATGGTCCGACGCCACGCAGCCGTGCGCCGCAAAATCGTCCAGGCAGCGCCCGAGCACCTGCTTCAGCTCGGCCATGCCGGTAATTTGAGTGCCCGCCCAGCCGCCGAGCCGCCGCATCAGATCGCGCCAGTGCGCGCCGCCCACGTCGATGAACGCATCCGGCCGGAACGCCGGAAGCACCCGCGTGGCAAACGAGGCATCGGCCGCGAGCCGCTCGTGCGCGCGCAAATCGGCGCATGGCCCCTCGGTGGTGCACAGCGCATAAACATGGGACTGTGCGATCAAATTGCGCGGCGTGCATTCGCCCTTTTCGACCACCCGGCTCACCTGCGCCCAAATTTGAGGCGCGGTTTTCACGCTGAGCGGCGTGGTCACGCCAAAATAACGCTGAAGCTCCAGATGTGACCAGTGATAGAGCGGGTTGCCCGGCGCGTTCTGAAGCGTGCGGGCATAGGCCAGGAACTTATCGTAGTCGCTGCCGTTGCCGGTGATCAGCCGCTCCGGCTCGCCGTTGGCGCGCATGATCCGCCATTTGTAGTGATCGTCGCCCAGCCACAGCTCGGTCAGGCTGCGCGCGGGCTTGTTTTCTTCAATGTCCTGCGCGCTCAGGTGGCAGTGATAGTCGATAATCGGCGCGGGCGCCGCATATTCGTGGAACAGCGTGCGTGCGGTTTCGGTTTCGAGCAGAAAGTTTTCGTCCATAAACGGTTTCATTGCAGCAAAGTCCCCCTTTGAGTTAGATGTGAATCCAAATTAAAACCCGATGGCGCAGCCGCCGTCCACCGGCAGACACACCCCCGTGACAAAGCGCGCCGCGGGCGACGATAAATATACGGCCGCCCAGCCCACGTCCATGGGATCGCCGTAGCAGCCCATGGGCGTGTGGTCCAAAATCTTCTTTTGGCGCGCGGGGTCGGCGTCGGTGGCCTTGCGGAACATGGGCGTGTCGATAAAGCCGGGTGCAATGGCATTCACGCGCACGCCCTGCGCGGCGGTTTCGCCCGAAATGGTCTTGACCAGCCCCATCACCGCCGACTTGGCCGCGGAATACGCCGTGACCTGCGTCATGCCCAAATAGGCCGACATCGACGAGATAAACAGCACGCTGCCCGACCTGCGGCGCAGCATTTCGGGCAGCACCGCCTGCGTGAGCGCATAGGCGCCCATCAGATGCACGTCGAGCACCGCGCGCAGATCATCCTGCGTGACCTCAAGCACCGGCTTTTTGCAGTGCCGCCCCGCGTTGTTCACCAGCACATCCACCGGCCCCAGCTCCGCCTGCACCGACGCGATAAATTCCGCTGTGTGCGCGGTGTCGGTCACATCGAACACGCGATAGTGCGCGCGCCCCCCCAGCTCGGCCACGGCCGATTGCAGCACGTTTTCGCGTCGGCCGGTGATCAGCACGCGCGCGCCCGCCGCCGCAAAGCAGCGCGCCATTGCGAGCCCCAGCCCGCTGCCGCCGCCGGTGATCAGCACCAGCTGATTGTTCAGGCCAAAAGCCTGCGCCATGTCTGCATTCATCATCATAAACCTCCCAAAAGAAATCGTCAAGCCGTTTGGCTGTTTTTTTGATATCGCTGCGCACCGGTCAGAGCATGCCGCGGTCGCACAGCTGCATCAGCGCGCGCATGTAGCCGAGCGCATACGCCATGCCGGCGTTCCACGGCGCGCCGCAGTCGATCAGCGGCGTGTGGTCGGGAATGAGCACCCCGTCAAAGTGATTTTGCCGCAGCAGCGAAATGGCGCGGATCATGTCGATGTCACCCTCGTCCACAAACACCTCGTCGTAGCACGGCACCTTGCCGCGCACATTGCGAAAGTGCGCGTAGCTGATGCGGCCCTGCCCGGCGTATTGCGCAATGGCGTCGTAAATGCTGCCGTGGGTCATTTCCTGAATACTGCCCATGCAGAATTCGAGCTTGTTGGCGGGGCTGCGGTTCAGGTCGATTACGCGCTGATACAGCTCCGGCTGAAACACCAGCCGGGGCGTGCCGCGCAGCGTGGGCATGGGCGGATCATCGGGGTGCAGCGCAAGCTCCACGCCGGCTTCTTCCGCCACCGGCAAAATCTCGTTCAAAAAGCGGCGCAGACGGTCCCAAAGTGCCTCGCTGGGCACCGGGGGCATAAAGCCGCCGTCGCCCGGCGCATAGGTCATGTTCCAAACCTGACCGTTCGGAATGGGACTGTTCAGGTTCAGCAGCGACGCGTCAAAGCAGGTGCTCGTTGCGCCGCCGCGCGCCGCGTGCTTTTTTTGGTGCCCCCACACGCCCGCCAGACTGAAATTATAGCCAAACGCGCCAATGCCCGCCTGCCCGCAGCGCCGAATGATGGCCTTGAGCGTTTCCATTTGCGCATGGCGGCGCGGGCCGTCGAGCAGCACATCGTACCAATCGGCCGGGTCAAAGTTTTCAATGCCGTAAATCGTGAGCCCCTCGTCGGCCGCCATTTTTTGCAGCGCGCGCAGGCTCTCGAGCGTCCAAATGGGGTCGTTGGCCACCGCTTCGCCGTAGTTATGCGTTTCGTCGGTCGCGGTCACAATGTTGTTGTCGCCGCCGGTGTAGTAGCGCGCCAGATGGATAATCAGGTGTGTGCAGCCGCACTGCCGCGCAAACCGGAAATAGTCGGGCGTGAGCATTTCGCGGTAAAGCCCCAGCCCCAGCTTCATTTCACTCATCAGAGCACCTCGTTCCTGTTTTTTGCGTTCATGCTCAGTATAGCAGCCTCACCGGCAAAAAACCTCTTGCTTTGCGCACAAAGTTGTTATATACTGATCTGAGCAGAAAAATAAAGCAGGGGGAATGGCAATGCTGCACCGGATCAACGAAGCCGATTTGATCGACCGCGCAGGCGAAACGCACTACCGGTT
>CAKUME010000042.1 GCA_934667575.1 uncultured Eubacteriales bacterium
AAAAATGCCGCTGCCCATCTCGCTGGCTCACCGCATGGCCAAGCGGCTGGCTCAAGTGCGCCGCGACGGCACGCTGCCTTACCTGCGTCCGGACGGCAAAACACAGGTCACGGTGGAATACGACGAGCAAAACGTGCCGCAGCGCATCGAAGCGGTGGTGGTTTCCACCCAGCATGCGCCCGACGTTTCGCTGGAGCAGATTCGCCGCGATATTACCGCGCAGGTCATTTTGCCGGTGCTGCCGCCGGAGCTGAACCGCGGCGATGTGAAAATTTATGTGAACCCCACCGGCCGCTTTGTGGTGGGCGGCCCGGCGGGCGACAGCGGACTCACCGGCCGCAAAATTATTGTGGACACCTACGGCGGCTATGCGCGCCATGGCGGCGGCGCGTTCTCCGGCAAGGACCCGACCAAGGTGGACCGTTCGGCGGCCTATGCGGCGCGCTATGTGGCCAAAAACATTGTGGCGGCGGGGCTGGCGCATCGCTGCGAGGTGCAGCTGGCCTATGCCATCGGCGTGGCGCATCCGGTGTCGATCATGGTAGACACCTTTGGCACCGGTGCCGTGGCTGACGGTGTGCTGGAGCAGGCGGTGGAGCAGGTGTTCGATCTGCGCCCGGCGGCCATCATCCGCGACCTCGATCTGCGCCGCCCGATCTACCGCCCGCTGGCTGCCTACGGCCACATGGGCCGCGAGGAGCTCGGCGTGAGCTGGGAGCAAACCGACCGCGCCGACGCGCTGCGTGCCGCGGTGGCTGCGCAGAACGCCTGAACGCAGAACACCTCCTTTTTGCCCGTTTTTTTGCAAATGCATATGGACATTTGCGCCGGTTTCTGATATAATAAAAAAAATATTCGGCTCAAACCAACGAGGAGGAACAATTTTATTCATGGGCAAAGACGATATCGGCTCTATATTACTGATGATCGTGCTGGTGGCGCTGTCGGCTTATTTTTCGGCCACCGAAACGGCGTTTTCGTCGCTAAACCGCACGCGTGTGAAAAGCCGCGCCGACGACGGCGATGCGCGTGCGTCGCTGATCCTGCGGCTTTCGGAGCAATATGACAAACTGCTTTCCACCATTTTGATTGGCAACAATATTGTAAATATTACGCTGGCGTCGGTGGGCACGATTTTTTTTGTGAACGCCATTGGCGCCGAGGGCGCCACGGTGTCCACCATTGTGATCACGCTCGTGGTGCTGATCTTCGGTGAAATTTCGCCCAAAAGCCTTGCCAAGGAATCGCCCGAGCGGTTTGCCGCATTTTCAGCGCCCCTGCTGCGCGTGCTGATGGTGGTGTTCACCCCGGCGAGCTTTGTGTTTGCCCAGTGGAAAAAGCTGCTTGCCCGATTGTTTGCCGTGAAAGACGCGCCCGCCGTCACCGAGGACGAGCTGCTCACCATGGTGGAGGAAGCCGAACACGGCGGCGGTATCAACGAGGCGGAAAGCGAGCTGATCCGCAGCGCCATTGAGTTCAACGACCGCGCCGCGCGCGATATTTTAGTGCCGCGCGTGGATGTGGAGGCCGTGGCGCTCACCGATTCCAAAGCGCAGATCGCACAGGTTTTTGCCGACACCAATTACTCCCGCTTGCCGGTGTACGACGGTACCATCGACCATATCGTCGGCATTTTGCTCGAAAAAGATTTCTGCAACCATGTGCTGCACACCGACGCGCCGCTCTCGGCCGCGCTCAAGCCCGCCGTGTTTGTGAGCGAGGGCATGAAGATCAGCAGCCTGCTGCGCCTGCTTCAAAAAAAGAAGTCGCACATGGCGGTGGTGGCCGATGAATACGGCGGCACGGTGGGCATTGTGACCATGGAGGACATCCTCGAGGAGCTGGTGGGCGAAATTTGGGATGAACATGACGAAGCGGTGGAAGAAATTCGTCCCGATGGGCCCAACCGCTACCGCGTGCTTTGTACCATTGGGCTCGACCATTTGCTCGATTTTTTCCACATACGCAAGGAGCCGGAAGCCGCCACGGTGAACGGCTGGGTCATGGAGCAGCTGGGCAAAATTCCCGAGCAAGGCGACACCTTTACCTACGACCGCCTCACCGTGCGGGTGCTGCGCGCGGCGGAGCGCCGCGCCGAGGAGCTGGAAATTACCGCTGCGCCGGAAGAATCGCCGGACGACGAAAAAAACGAAAACGCCTGATTTTTTTGCAGCGCGCCGCGTGCGCGCTGTTTTTTTGCGCGTTTTTCCGCTTTTTTGCCGCCTGCCGCGCACCCTTTTGCCGCGCGCGCATACAGTGGTAATATCCCGATGCAAAAGGAGGAACCAACGGTATGAGGGAGATCGTGGGCAGCGTTTTGCTGGTGCTGCTTTGTGCGGCGGGGCTCACGGCCGTGCTGCAATCGTTCTGCACATGGCTGCTTGCGCCCGGAAAGGAGAAAGCCATGCTGATATTGGTGCCCATGCGCGGCCATTGCGAAGACGCGGAGCAGGTGCTGCGCAGCGCGGTGCAGCGTGTGCGCGCAATGGGCGGCGCCGACCGCAAAACACTGCTGTGCGTCGATTGCGGAATGGATGACGAAACGCAGGAAATCTGCGCGCGATTCTGCGCAGATCGGCCGGGAATGAAAGTGATTGTGCCCGAAGAGATTTCGGCCTGGTTTCATTGCAATACGCCGCAGGATGATGTATAATAAAAAGGAATCCAATCCGGGCAGGAGGAGAACGGCGGATGCAGGAAAATGAACGGCTGGAGCTGAGCGGCACGGTGGAATCGGTCACGTTCCACAACGAAAGCAACGGGTTTACCGTGCTCGAACTGAATACGGGCAGCGACCTGATAACGGCGGTGGGCGTGATGGGCGATGTGCGCGCGGGGGAGCAGCTGCGGCTGATCGGTGCGTGGGAAACCCACAGCAGCTACGGCCCGCAGTTTCACGCCGAAGCGTGCGAGCAGGTGCTGCCCACATCGGCCACGGCAATCTACCGCTATCTTTCGTCCGGCGCGGTCAAGGGCATCGGCATGGCCACCGCGCGGCGGCTGGTGGATGCGTTCGGCGACCAAACGCTCCGGGTGATCGAAAAGGAGCCCCAGCGGATGTGCGTCATCCGGGGCATCAGCGAAGAGTTCAAAAAAATGTTCGGCGTGCGTGAGGTCATGCTTTTTCTCGGCGAATTTGGCATCACGCCCGCCGAGGCCATGCGCGTGTGGAAAGCGTGGGGCGCGGCATCGGTCAATATGGTCAAGCAAAATCCCTACATGCTGTGCAGCGAGGGGCTGGGCATCGGTTTTGACCGCGCCGACGCCATCGCACAGGCGCAGGGTTATCCCATCGACGGCGCGCTGCGCATTCGCGCGGGGCTGGTGCATGTGCTGCGCCACAATGCACGACTGGGCCACACCTGCCTGCCCGCCGACCGGCTGGCGCAGGCGGCCGCACAGATGCTCGGCGTGCCGCTGCCGGAAGCGGAAACCGAATTGCAGGCGCTCACCACCGACGGCACCGTGGAAGAGGAGGTGCTCGAGCGGCGCAGCGGCGCGCGCACCTTTGCGTTTATTCCGGCGCTGCACCGTGCGGAGCGCTATGCGGCGGGGCGGCTCAAAATGATGGTTGCCTATCCGCCGCAGGCGTTCTACGACGTGGATGCCGACATTCGCGACGAAGAAGCCCGCACCGGCATTTGCTATGCGGAGCGCCAAAAGGAGGCCATCCGCAAAGCGCTGTCGCAGGGGGTGCTGATTCTCACCGGCGGCCCCGGCACCGGCAAAACCACCACACTCAATGCGATGATCCAGCTGCTGGCGCGCAAGGGGCAGCGCGTGCTGCTCGCCGCGCCCACCGGCCGCGCGGCCAAGCGCATGTCTGAGCTGACCGGGCAGGAGGCCAAAACCATTCACCGACTGCTCGAAGTGGCGTGGGATCCGCAAAACCACCCGGTGTTTGGCCGCAACGAGCAGAACATGCTCGAATGCGACGCGTTGATTGTGGACGAGCTGTCGATGGTGGATTCCATGCTCTTTTCGAGCCTGCTGCGCGCGCTGCCGCTCGGGTGCCGGCTGATCATGGTGGGCGACTGCGACCAGCTGCCGTCGGTGGGACCGGGCGACGTGCTGCATGAGCTGATCGCCTCGGGCGTGCTGCCGGTGGTGCAGCTTCAAGAGGTATTTCGTCAGTCGCTCCAAAGCCAGATCATTGCCAACGCGCACCGGATCGTGCGCGGCGAGCTGCCCGACCTCGCGTCGCGCGACGGCGACTTTTTTTTCATCCGCGATTCCGTGCGCGACCATGTGCGCGACACCATTGTGCAGCTGTGCAGCACGCGGCTGCCCCGGCGCTACGGCTATTCGCCGCTGAGCGACATTCAGGTGCTCTGCCCCGGCCGCAAGGGCGAGCTGGGCGTGCAGGCGCTGAACAAGGACCTGCAGGCGGCGATCAATCCGCCGGCGCCCGGAAAAGCCGAGCTCACGCTCAACGGCCAGCTCTATCGCGCCGGCGACAAGGTGATGCAAATCAAAAACGATTACGACATTCCGTGGACGCGCGACGACGGCACCACCGGCACCGGCGTGTTCAACGGCGACGTGGGCATTCTGGAAATGATCGACCGCGCGTCCGAAACGCTTCAAATCCGTTTCGACGACCGCCTGGCCGACTATTCGTTCGACACCGCCGATAACCTCGATTTGGCCTATGCCACCACCGTGCACAAAAGCCAGGGCAGCGAATTTGAGGCGGTGGTTATGCCGATGTTCCCCGGCCCCGCGCCGCTTTATTACCGCAATCTGCTTTATACCGCCGTCACGCGCGCGCGGTCGCTGCTGATTCTGGTTGGGCTGCCCGCCGTGGTGCAGCAAATGGTGGAAAACGACCGCCGCACCAATCGCTACTCCGGCCTGAGCTGCTTTTTAACCGGTGCAGCTGCCGAAGTGCAACCGGAAACCGCGCCCACGGAGGTGCAGCCATGAGCCTGTTGGATGCGCTTTTTCCCGTCTGCTGCCCCATTTGCGGCGAACCGGTTGTGCGCGGCGCCATCCTTTGTTCCGAATGCGCGGCAGCGTGGCCGCCGCAGCCCGTGCAGCTGCCCATGCAGGCGGCTCACCGTGCGCTCGGCGTCTGCACGGCGGTTTATTCCTACGAGGGCGCGGTGCGCAGCGCGTTGCACGCGTTCAAATTCCGCGGCGCATCCAACCGCAGCATCGGCTTTGGCCGCTTAATGGCGCAGGCCGTTCCGGTTCAGGCGTTTGATGCCGTCACGTTTGTGCCCATGGGCCGCAAGCGCCAGCGCGAGCGCGGCTATAATCAGGCGGAGCTGCTTGCGCGCAGCTGTGCTCGCGCGCTGCAAACCCCATGCCGCGCGCTGCTGCTGTGCACCCGCGCCATGGGCGTGCAGCATGAGCGAAGCGCCGCGGAACGGCTGCGCAACACGCAGGGAGCGTTTGCCGCCGCACCGCTCCACGGCGAACATATTCTGCTGTGCGACGATATCCGCACCACCGGCGCCACCCTCGCCGCGTGCGCGCAGGCGCTGCTCGATGCGGGCGCAGGCGCGGTGTGCGGAATTTGCGTGGCGTATCGCAGAAAATAGTTGTCAAACCGCACGCGCTATGTTATAATAACAAAGAAAAAATGATCACAATAAACGGAAACAAGCAGCGGCGTGCACCCCACGCCGGGAGGAGTGAATGCAATGCCCGGAGCAGATATGGGAATCGATCTTGGAACGTCCAATACGTTGATTTATTTATCCGGTAAGGGAGTTATGCTGAATGAACCGTCCATGGTCGCAGTGAATGTGGCCAGCGGCGAAATTGTGGCAATGGGTCGGGAGGCGCAGCGGATGCTGGGCCGCACCTCCGACCGGCTGTCGGTGTTTTGCCCCATGCGCGACGGCGTGATTTCGGATTATGATTATACCCAGCAAATGATGACTGCATATATCCGCCGCGTGTCGAACAATGCGGTGTTCAACCCGCGCGTGGTGCTGTGCATTCCGGGCGAGATCACCGAGGTGGAGCGCTATGCCGCCGTGGACGCGGCGCGCGAAGCGGGCGCACGGCGGGTGTGCCTGCTCCCGGAGCCCATGGCGGCCGCACTGGGCGCGGGGCTGGATATCACGGCGCCCACCGGCTGCGGCGTGGTGGATATCGGCGGCGGCACGGCAGACATGGCCGTGATCTCGCTGGGCGGCACCGCGGTTTCGCGCTCCTGCAAATTTGCGGGCAATGCGCTCGATCAGGCGCTCATTACCTGGCTGCACGTCCGGCAGCATTTGCTGATCGGGCAGCGCATGGCCGAACAGGCCAAAATCGCCATTGGCTGCGTGCGGGTGCCGCACAGCAGCAAAACCTTTGCGGTGCATGGCCGCCATGTGGTCACCGGGTTGCCCGCCTCGCTGACGCTCGATTCGGCGCAGATCTGCGAAGCCTATGCGCCGGTGGTGCAGCAGCTGATCGCCGAATTGAAACAGATGATGGAAGACACGCCGCCGGAGCTGATGGGCGACTTAGTGAGCCGCGGGCTGATGCTCACGGGCGGCGGAGCGCTGCTCGACGGCATGGACGAGGTGATTTCGGCGGCGCTCAAGGTGCCGGTGCAGCGCGCGGAGTCTCCGCTGGAATGCGTGGCACTCGGCGCAGGCAAGGCGCTCCGCTTTTTGGATCAGGGAGCGGAAGCCGGCGCAGGCTTTGTAAACCCGTTGGAAGAAGCGTGAACAATGATGCATAAAAAAAGGATCGTGCGCATGCTCTGTGTGGCGCTGGCGCTGCTGATTTTGACGGGTGCGGGCGTAATTTGGGCGTTGGTGTCGGCAGATGCGGTCGAAGTCAAGGACCCTCAGCTCAAAAGCGCGCTGCGCGCCGTGCTGCAATCCGGTGAGATCACCGATACCCGGCTGGCTGCGCTCACCGAACTCGACTTGGCCGACTGCGGCATCACCGACTTAACCGGGTTGGAAAAAGCAAAAAATCTCAAGAGTCTTTCGCTGCGCAATAACCACATCTCGGATCTGTCGCCGCTGGCGTCGCTGACGCAGCTCGAAACGCTCGATCTGTGCGGTAATGAGGTGAGCGACCTCACGCCGTTGGCCGGGCTGGATGCGCTGCGCGTGCTGCAATTAACCGATAACCAGGTGGAGAGCCTTGCGCCCGTTGCCAACCTGAAAATGCTGCAATTTTTGTTTTGCGAGCGCAATAAAATCGATATGCGCGACGGCACCGCCGCCATGCTCACCGTCGCGAATATGCGCTTTCGCGGCACATTTGCGGAGCTGGGCGACGCGAGCGAACAGCACCCGGACATTGCGGGCGAAACCAAGCAGCTCACATTGGCCGACGGCGCGGTGATCCATCTCAACCGCGACAGCGCAACGATCACCGGTATCACACCCGGGCTGACCGGAACCGAGCTGCGCGCGCAGCTGAATGCGGGTGATCAAACGCTGAAAATTACCAATCCGGACGGAAAAGAAGCGACCGCGGCCGCGGTGGGCACCGGCACCAAAATTCAGCTGGTGAACGCAAACGGCCAAGTGTTGGACGAGTTTATCGCGCTGATTTACGGCGATGTGAACGGCGACGGAAGCGTGGATGTGATCGATCTGGCGATGATGCGCAAGCAAATTGTGTCGGACGGCAAGTTTTTGAGCGGCGTGCGCATAGATGCGGCCAACCTTTATGCGCATGTCCGAAATGATGCGTCCGACCGTGTGGTGGATGTGATCGATCTGGCGATGATGCGCAAGGTGATCGTCGGTTCGCTGACACTTTCTCAAGACTGATATGCGAACGAAAGGAAGATGAGCAAATGCGAATCCAAAAGATGGCGGCGTATGTGCTGGCGCTGATGCTGCTGGCCGCCCATATTCTGCTGGTTCCGGCGGCATATGGGGCGGACGGCGGTTATGCATGGGTGGAC
>CAKUME010000043.1 GCA_934667575.1 uncultured Eubacteriales bacterium
CGCCATTGATGCGCAGTGTGACGGTGGCGCGATCGTTTTTGAGGGCGCTGCTCATCAGCAGCGCGCCCGTCATCAGCCGCCCCACCGCCGCCGTGGCCACGGCAGAGCTATGGTGCAGCTGCTGCATGGTCAGCACCGCTTCGGTGGAATCCACCGCCATAGCCGTAACGGTGCCGTCGGCGGTAATACAGCGAATCAGTCGGTCTTTGTTCATCTTATGCTTCTCCGTTCTCTTGGGTGATCGGTTTTTGGGCGACATAAATCACACGCTCCGTGTTGGGGCCCGGCGCATCCAGCGTGTTTTCTGCGCAGCGCGCAAGCAGGGTGAGGCCGGCGGCCTGCAAGGCCGCGCAGAGCTCTTCGTCTGCATATGCACGCTCGCAAAAATGCTCCGAGCTGCGCGCATAAGCTGCACCGCGCCGCTCAAAAAAATCCAACTGCATTTCCACGGTCACGCCATCGGCACGCAGTGCGTTTTGCCACACGCAGAACACCTCGTCCGTTTCATAAACAAACGTTCGGTTTGCGAGCACGACACGGTGCTTATATAATGTATTCACGTCAAAAATAAACAGCCCGCCGGGGTTCAAAAACAACGACACCCGCCGCATGGTCTCTTGCACATCGGTCGGACGCGTCATGTGGTTGATGCTGTCGAGCGTGCAGAACACGGCATCCACCGTGCCGTAAAGATCCAGCTGCTGCATTTTTTGACACAGAAAAAGGATCTGCCGGCCGGCCTGCGCGGCTTTCTGCTGCGCCTCGGCGAGCATGGCGGACGATGCATCCACGCCGATCGGATCGAATCCGCGGCGCGCCAGCTCCAGCGTGAGGCTGCCGGTGCCGCAGGCCAGATCGACCACCAGCTGCGGTTTGCAGCCATAGCGCGCAAGCAGCGTGCAAAGCGCGTCGCAGCGTGCGGCATAGGCCACGTTCTGCGTGAGCGCATCATAGTAGCGCGAAAACACCGAGTAGGCCATCATTCCTTTGTATTCTCCTCAATGCGTTTGAGCGCGAGTTCGTAACCGTCGCAGCCATAGATCAGCGCGCGGTTCACCCGGATTTCGCTGTATACCTTTTTTTCGCGCAGCATTTTGGCCACGACCAGCCGCTGCGACATGGCCTTCAGTTCCGGCACCGTGCACAGGTCTTCAAAAAAGTTCTCGCAATCCTCTTTTGTTTTCAGCTGAAGCACGGCGTCATACAAAAACTCCACGCCGGCTGTTTTCAGTTTTGGATTCATGATTCACCCTCCTAAGGCACAGCAATGCTTTATATCATTAAAATTTTAGCACAATACCATGCAAAAGTAAAGGGGGATTTGCAGATTTATATTTTTTCGTCCGCCATGCAGGCGTCGTACAGGAGCTGCTTGAGCTCCGCCGCTCCCTCACCCGTTTCGGCCGAAAACGGAATCATGTGCGCGATGTGCCGTTCGGCGCACAGCTGCGCATAGAATTGGGTTTGTGCGCGGCGCTGCGTTTGGTTCAGCTTGTCCGCCTTGGTAAGTACCAGCATAAACGGGCGGCCGGTTTGCGCAAGAAAATCGAGCATATCGATGTCCTCGCGCGACGGCGCGTGGCGCATATCCACCAGCTGCACCACCAGCCGAATATTGCGGCCGGACTGAAAATAGCCTTCCATCAGTTCTGCCCAGCGCAGGCGCTCGCTCTGGGCCACTTTGGCATAGCCGTAACCGGGCAGATCGGCCAGCCGCACGGCGCCCGCGCGATAAAAATTCACGGTGGCCGTTTTGCCGGGCGTTGCGCTGGTGCGCGCCAATGCTTTGCGATTCAGCAGCCGGTTAATCAGCGAGGATTTGCCCACGTTGGATCGGCCGGAAAATGCGATTTCGGGGCAATCGGACGGCAGCAGTTGGTTTGCCCGCCCCGCCGCCGCTTCAAAATAGGCCGTTTCAGTTTTGAGCATGGATTTTCCTCCTTATTGCGGATACAGACAACAACAGACGCACCGGAACGCGATGCGTCTGTGGAAATGGTTTACACGTTGAGCGTTGGAATCGGCTGGACCAGCGCATTTTGCAGCACGGTGGTGATCGTTTCGGCCGGAACGAACCGGACGTTTTGCTTCACCACGTCGTCCACCTCTGCAACGCTGGGCACGTTGCCCTGCGGAATGATGACGGTGCGCATATGGTGATTATACGCCGCCATGGATTTTTCGCGCAGGCCGCCGATGGGCAGCACCCGCCCGCGCAGCGTGATTTCGCCGGTCATGGCCACATCGCCGCGAATGGGGTTGTTGGTGAGCGCCGAAACCAGCGCCGTGGTCATGGTCACGCCCGCCGAGGGACCGTCCTTGGGCACGGCGCCCTCCGGCACATGGATGTGGATATCCTGCTTTTTATAAAAATCGCTGTCGATGCCCAGCTCCGCCGCATGGGTGCGCACGCAGCTGATCGCAATGTGTGCGGATTCTTTCATCACATCGCCGAGTGAACCGGTCAGCTCGAGCTTGCCGGTGCCATCCATTAGCGCGATCTCCACCTGGAGCATTTCGCCGCCGACGGCGGTCCACGCCAGACCGTTGCATACACCCACCTGATCTTTGAGCAGCAGGTCGTCGTCCAAAAACGGGGCGGGCCCGAGCATCGGTTCCAGATCGGCTCGGTCGATGTGAACGGTTTTCACTTCTTCCGATACGATCTTGCGCGCAGCCTTGCGCAGCAGCGACGCCAGCTCGCGCTCGAGGCTGCGCACGCCCGCTTCACGCGTATAGCCCTCGATCAAGCCAAGAATGGCTTCATCGGAGAGCTTGACACGGCGTTTATCCAATCCGTTCTTTTTGAGCTGATTCGGATAGAGATGATCCTTGGCAATGTGCAGCTTTTCCTCTTTGGTGTAGCCCGGAATGCGAATGATCTCCATGCGGTCGAGCAGCGGGCCGGGAATGGACGCTTCGTCGTTCGCCGTGGTGATAAACAGCGTGCGGCTGAGGTCGAACGGGAGATCAATATAATGATCGTAGAACGTCACGTTCTGCTCCGGATCGAGCACCTCGAGCAGCGCCGATGCCGGATCGCCGCGAAAATCGCCGCCGAGCTTGTCGATTTCATCGAGCAGCATCAGCGGGTTGGCCGATCCGGCCTGCTGAATGGCCGCCATAATGCGACCGGGCATTGCGCCGATATACGTTTTGCGGTGGCCGCGAATTTCGGCCTCGTCGCGCACACCGCCAAGCGACACGCGGACGTATTTACGGTTCATGGCGCGTGCCACCGACCGGGCGATGGACGTTTTGCCCACACCGGGCGGGCCGATCAGGCAAAGGATTTGGCCGCGTGTGTCCGGCTGAAGCTGACGCACCGCCAACAGCTCCAAAATGCGTTCCTTGACCTTTTTGAGGCCGTAGTGGTCGCGGTCGAGTGTTTTTTGTGCCGCAGCGAGATCGATCCGGTCGGTCGTGTATTTATTCCACGGCAGGGCGAGACAGGTATCCAAATACCCGCGCACCACGGTGGCTTCGTGGGAACCGTAGGGCATTTTGGCGAGCTTATCGCATTCCTTGCGCAGCTTGTCCGCGCATTCGTCGTCGAGCGGAAGCGCGTCGATCTTTGCGCGGTATTCGTCGGCTTCTTCCAGCGGTGAATCGTTGTCGCCGAGCTCGTCGGCAATGGCTTTCATCTGCTCGCGCAGGTAGTAATCCTTCTGGTTTTTATCGACCTGCTTTTTCACCTTGTCCTGAATCCGGTTTTCGATTTTCATCAATTCGATTTCGTGATTCATGAACGCGATGAGCATCTCGAGCCGCTTTTCGGCGCGATCCTCTTCCAGAATGCGCTGCGCTTCCTCCACGGGCAGCGGCAGATTGGCGCCCAGATAATCCGACAGCCGCACCGCGCTGCCGCTGCGCTCGGCATCGTGATAAAGATTATCCGGCAAAGTGCCCGCTTCGGTGTTGAAATCGAGAAACGTCTGGTTAGCGAGGCGAAGCAGCGCGGTGCGGCGCAGCGTGGCCTTGCCCTCGTCGCAGGGCGCGCCTTCGGCGTTGACGGCAAAGCAGGGCATTTCCTGCACCGGCTCGGTGACGCGTGCACGCGACAGGCACTGCACCACCACGCGGGTGGTGTCGCGGCTGACGCGCACCATCTGCATCACGCGCGCGACCACGCCGACCGAATAAAAGTCGCCGTGCTCAAAGGTGGGATGATCCGCCTCGGGATCGCGCTGCGCCAGCAGAAAAACCGGCGTTTCCTTTTCGAGCGCCATGTTGACCGCCACGATGGTTTTGCGCCGCCCGGCATCAAAATTCATCACGTTGCCCGGAAATGCGACCAGCCCGCGCAGCGGGATCATCAGCATATTTTTCAGTTCTTCTTTTGGTTGCATACTCATAAGTTGGAAATCCTTCCGTATATACTCATAATGCGAGCAGCCCGTGCCGCAATGCCGCACAGCGCTGCCCGCATTTCTGATTTATGGAACGAAGCCCCGGGTTAGTTGGCCGGGATTCGGCGCGGCGCGCGCTTTTTTTCGGCCGGCTTGGATTCCGGCTGAGGGAACTGCCCTTCCGGCACATGCGTTTCAATGGCTTCCGCCTCGCCGCGCACGCACTCGGGTGTGACGGTGATCTTTTGCACGGTGGGATCGGACGGCACCGCATACATCAGCGGCGTGAGCGTTTCTTCCATGATGGAGCGCAAGCCGCGTGCGCCGGTGCGGCGCTCCAGCGCCTTTTGCGCAACGGTGCGCAGCGCCTCGGGGGTGAAGTCGAGCTGCACATGATCCATCTCGAACAGCTTGGTGTACTGCTTGAGGATCGCGTTTTTGGGCTCGGTGAGAATGCGCACCAGCGCATCTTCGTCCAACCCGCGCAGCGCGGTGATGACCGGCAAACGTCCGACCAGCTCCGGAATCAGCCCAAACTTGACGAGGTCATGCGGGGTGACCTGCTTCATCCAGGCAATGGAATCCAGTTCCCGGCGTCTATGCACCTCGGCGCCAAAGCCCAGCGCGGAATGATTCGTGCGCTTTTCGATCACCTTATCCAGCCCGTCGAACGCACCGCCGCAGATGAAGAGGATGTTCGTTGTGTCGATTTGAATAAACTCCTGCTGCGGATGCTTGCGCCCGCCGGTGGGCGGCACATTGGACACGGTGCCCTCGAGAATTTTGAGCAGCGCCTGCTGCACGCCCTCGCCGCTCACATCGCGGGTGATGGACACGTTTTCCGACTTGCGCGAAATTTTATCGATTTCGTCCACATAGATAATGCCGTGTTCGGCACGCTCCACGTTGAAATCCGCCGCCTGAATCAGGCGCAGCAGGATATTTTCGACATCCTCGCCCACATAGCCGGCCTCGGTGAGCGTGGTCGCGTCCGCCACCGCGAACGGAACGTCCAGAATTTTAGCAAGGGTTTGTGCCAGATAGGTTTTGCCGGTGCCGGTGGGGCCAAGCAGCAGCACGTTGCTCTTTTGGAGCTCCACGCCGCCGTCGCCGATGGCATTGATGCGCTTATAGTGGTTATACACCGCCACGGAAAGCGCGATTTTCGCCTCGTCCTGCCCGATGACATATTCGTCGAGCCGCGCTTTGATCTCTTGCGGCTTGAGCAGCGGCACCTTTTCCGCGTTCGCTTTTTTTGCGTTCACGGTCGGCTTCACGCCGTATTCATTTTCCATGATCTCTTCACACAGCGCCACACACTCGTCGCAAATGTGCACGCCCGGCCCGGCGATCATAATCCGAACCTGATCCTGCCGTTTCCCGCAAAAGGAACAGCATACGGTGTGGTCTTTGTTTTCATCGTTATGGGGCATGAGGAAAATCCGTCCTTTCCGGCGCCGACCCGCCCGGCCGGCCTTGAGTGTGCAGAAAAAATCAGCGCTTTGCGATCACCTGATCCACGAGGCCGTATTCGGCGGCCTCGTGGGCAGTCATGAAATTGTCGCGCTCGGTATCCAGCTCAATGGTTTTGAGATCCTTACCGGTGTTTTCGGAAAGAATGCGGTTCAAGCGCTCGCGGATGCGCAGGATATGCTCCGCCTGAATTTTGATATCGCTGGCCTGCCCCTGCGCGCCGCCCAGCGGCTGATGGATCATGATTTCGCTGTTGGGCAGTGCAAAGCGCTTGCCCTTGGCGCCGCTCGAAAGCAGAAACGCGCCCATGCTCGCCGCCATGCCGATGCAGATGGTTGACACATCGCACTTGATATACTGCATGGTGTCGTAGATCGCCATACCGGCGGTCACGGAACCGCCCGGGCTGTTGATATACAGGCTGATATCCTTGGTGGGATCCTGCCCTTCGAGATACAGCAGCTGTGCCACCACCAGGCTTGCGCTGGCGTCGTTCACTTCTTCGCACAGCATGATAATACGGTCATTGAGCAGCCGCGAAAAAATATCGTAGGAGCGCTCGCCGCGATTGGTCTGCTCCACGACCATAGGAACCAAACTCATTCCGATCAACCTCCCTGATTCAATCGTTCGTTATTCCGAAAAATCGCCCGCAGGCGCGCCCGGAATCGGATGCGCCCGCCGGCAAACTCTTTTTTCAATATGTGCCGCGCGAAATGCGGTTATGCATGGGCGGCGGATTCTGCTTGGAAAAATCAGGCCTGTTCGGTAACCACCGCAGCGTCTTCGACGAGCTTCATCGCTTTTTCGACGGCAATGTCTTTTGCGAGGTCCTTCTCGGCGATCACCGGCTTAATCTTCTCCACATCCATTTTATAGGCGTCGGCCACCTTTTTATATTCGGCCTCGATCTCCTCCGTGGTGGGCACGATGGCTTCCTGCGCAGCGATCTGCTCGAGCGCAAGACGCAGCTTTACCTGACGCTCCGCCTGCGGACGGAACGATTTGCGCATGCCTTCTTCATCCATGCCGGTATACTTCATGTAGGACTTCACGTCGAGGCCCTGCGCAGACAGGCGATAGGCAAAGTCGTTGAGGCTGTTTTCGACGGCGCGATCAAACATGACCTCCGGAATTTCGGCGGACATTTTTTCGATCAGCTGATCGATCAGCTGATTTTTCACATCATCTTCCGCCGCATTTTTTTTATTGGTTTCGAGGTTTTTGCGCACGCTGTCCTTATAGGCATCGAGCGTGTCGAATTCGCTGACATCCTTCGCAAATTCATCATCCAGCTCCGGCAGCTCGCGCTTTTTGAGCTCGTGCAGCGTCACCTTGAACACGGCGTCCTTGTCCGCCAGCTCTTTGGCCTGATAGTCGGCCGGGAACTTCACATTCACGTCAAAGGTATCGTTCACATTGTGGCCGATCACCTGATCTTCAAACCCCGGAATGAACTGGCCGGAACCAAGCGTGAGGCTGTAATTTTCGCCCTTGCCGCCTTCGAACGCCTGACCGTCGATGAAGCCCTCAAAGTCGATCACGGCCACATCGTCTTTTTCCGCAGCGCGGTCTTCGACCGACACGAGACGGGAGTTGCGCATCTGCACACGCTTGAGCTCCGCGTCGAGCTCTTCGTCGGTGACTGCGGTGGATTTTTTGGTCACCGGCAGCTGCTTATAGTCGGCAATGGTGACCTGCGGCTTGACCACGACCTGCACCTGGAAGGTGAGACCGTCGTCGCCCACCGATTCCACTTTCATGTTTTCGGTTTTCACATCGACCACGTCGAGGCCGGATTCATCGATTGCGCCCTCCACGGCCGCCGGATACACCGCACGGATTGCCTCATCGTAGAAAACTTCTTTGCCGTACATTTTTTCAATCATCGCACGCGGCGCTTTGCCCTTGCGGAAGCCCGGGAGCGTAATTTTTTTGGATTCTTTTTGGAATACTTTAAAAAT
>CAKUME010000044.1 GCA_934667575.1 uncultured Eubacteriales bacterium
GTTCGGCAAATCGCTGCTGTTCCCGGCCATGGTGGAAACCTATGCAATTTTTGCGCTGCTGATCTCGATTCTGGCGGTGTCCGGTGTGGCAGGCCTGGCGGTCTGATCGCGCGGCAAACGGAATCCGCCGCCGCGTGTGGCGGATTCAGAAAGGAAGGTGCGCCGGAATGGACGGCTTAGAGAAAATTGCGGAGCAAATTCGCGCCCAGGCGCAGCAGTCGGCCGACGAAACGATCGCCGATGCGCGGCGTCGGGCCGAAGAACTGCGTGTGCAGACCGAGGCGGAGGACGCCGAAGCCGCGCAGCAGATGAACGAGCAGGCGCAGCGCGACGCCAAGGCGGAGTGCGCACGGGCGCAGTCGGCAGCCGAGGCCGAAGGGCGGCGCGCGCTGCTCGCCGAAAAACAAAAATTGATCGCGCAGGCAATCGCCGAAGCGCACCGCCGGCTGACGGCGCTGCCCGACGACGAATATTTTGCGCTGCTGGCAAAGCTGGCGGGCGAAAACTGCCTGCCGCAGCCGGGTGAGCTGCTGCTTTCACCCAAGGATTTGGCGCGGATGCCCGCCGGGTTCCCGGCGCAGGTGCAGGCCGCGGCGCAGCAAAAGGGCGGCGCGCTCACGGTGGCGGCGCAAACGCGCGCCATCGACGGCGGTTTTGTGCTCGTTTACGACGGGATTGAAGAAAACTGCTCGTTTGAGGCGCTGCTTGCGGCGCAGAGCGAGCAATTGCAGGATGCGGTGCATCGCGCGCTGTTTTCCTGAATCAGACGGCAAAGGAGGAAACGCGGATGAGGGAAACCGATTACGCATATGCGGTTGCGCGGATTCGTTCGCACGAAAACCGGCTGCTCACGCGGGCGGACATTGACCGGCTGATGGCGGCCGCCGACGAGAACGAATGCCTGCGCATTTTGGCCGACCGCGGCTATCCGGCGGCGGACACGGCGGCGCAGATGCTCGCGGGCGAACTTGCCGCCGCGTGGGCGCTGCTGCGCGAGCTGGCACCGGAGCTTTCGGTGTTTGACGTGCTGCTGTGCCGCAACGATTATCACAACGTGAAGGCGGCGATCAAAGGCGTGGTGGCCGATGCCGACTGCGCGCAGCTGTTTGTGGCCGAGGGGCGCGTGCCCACGGCGACGATCCGCAAGGCGGTGGAGGCGCGCGATTTTTCGGCGCTGCCCGAGCCGATGCGCGCCCCCGCGGCCGATGCGCTCACCACGCTGCTCGAAACCGGCGACGGCCAGCTCGCCGATGTGATTCTGGACGCGGCGCAGCTGCGGGAGATGCTTGCGGCGGGGCGTGCGTCCGGGTGCGCGTTTTTGGAGCGCTATGCGGAGCTCACGGTGGCGGCGGCCGACATTAAAATGGCGGTGCGCTGCGCAAAAATGAATAAGTCCGGCGCGTTTATGCGTCGGGCGCTGGTGGATTGCGCCACACTCGACGTGCCCCAGCTGATTGACCGCGCGCTCCACGGCGGCGCCGACGCGGTGCCCGACGCGCTGGCCAACACGCCCTATGCGGGCGCGGCCGACGCACTGCGCACCTCGATGGCTGCGTTTGAAACCTGGTGCGACAACACGGTGATCGCGGCGCTGGCGGGCGCCAAGGTGAAGCCGCTTGGCCCCGAGCCGCTGGCCGCCTATCTGCTCGGCAAAGAAAACGAGATCAAAACGGTGCGGATCAATTTGTCCGCGCGCCACAACGGCCTGCCCGAAGACGCCGTGCGGGCGCGCATTCGCACGCTGTATTGAGCGGAGAGGGGGAGAGCAGAAATATGACCACCTATCCGATTGCCGTGATCGGCGACCGCGACAGCATCTATGGCTACGCGGCGCTGGGGCTGACCATTTATCCAACCGAAGACGCCAAAGCCGCGGCGGAGCTGATCCGCCGCCTGGCCGACAACGGCTGCGGCATTATTTACCTCACGGAAAAGCTCGCAGCCCAGCTCCCGGAGGAGCTCGCGGCCTATGCCGCGCGGCCGCTTCCGGCGCTGATTCCAATTCCCGGCGTGAGCGGGAACACGGGCGTGGGCATGCGCAATGTGCACCGCTCGGTGGAGCGGGCCGTTGGCTCCGACATCCTTTCCGGCAAATGACCGGTTATTGAAATTTCCGAAGAAAAGTGGGATGAATTTCATATGAGCAAAGGTACCATCAAAAAGGTCGCCGGCCCGCTGGTCGTTGCCTCCGGGATGCGCGACGCCAATATGTTCGACGTGGTGCGCGTGAGCGACGAACGCCTGATCGGCGAAATTATTGAAATGCACGGCGACGAAGCGTCGATTCAGGTGTATGAAGAAACCTCCGGTTTGGGACCGGGCGCACCGGTCGAATCCACGGGTGCGCCGCTGAGCGTGGAACTGGGGCCCGGGCTGATCGGCTCCATTTTTGACGGCATTCAGCGTCCGCTGGTGGAAATTATGCACCGCACCGGCGACCGCCTGCACCGCGGCGTGGAGGTGCCGTCGCTGGATCGCGATAAAAAATGGCATTTTGTTCCGGTTGCCCATCCGGGCGACGCAGTGGTGGCGGGCGACGTGCTCGGCACGGTGCAGGAAACCGAAGTGGTGCTGCACAAAATCCTCGTGCCCAACGGCGTGACCGGCACGGTGAAGTCGCTGGCGGAAGGGGACTACACCGTGACCGAGCCGGTGGCCCAGATTGAAACCGACGGCGGTGTGCGCGCGGTAACGCTGATGCAAAAGTGGCCCGTGCGGCGCGGCCGCCCCTATCGCAAAAAGCTCGCGCCGGATATGCCGCTCGTGACCGGGCAGCGCACGGTGGACACGATGTTCCCCATCGCCAAGGGCGGCGTGGCGGCCATTCCGGGTCCGTTCGGCAGCGGCAAAACCGTGGTGCAGCATCAGCTGGCCAAATGGTCGGCGGCCGACATCGTGATTTATATCGGCTGCGGCGAGCGCGGCAACGAGATGACCGACGTGCTCAACGAGTTTCCCGAGCTGATCGACCCCAAAACGGGTTACTCGCTGATGAAGCGCACCGTGCTGATTGCCAACACCTCCGATATGCCGGTGGCGGCGCGCGAAGCGTCGATTTATACCGGCATCACCATTGCGGAATATTTCCGCGATATGGGCTATTCCGTGGCGCTGATGGCGGATTCCACCTCCCGGTGGGCCGAGGCGCTGCGTGAAATGTCCGGCCGTCTGGAAGAGATGCCCGGCGAAGAAGGCTACCCGGCCTATCTGGGCTCGCGGCTGGCGCAGTTTTATGAGCGCGCAGGCCGCGTGATCGTGAACGGCACCAAGGGCGAAGAGGGCGCGCTGTCGGTGATCGGTGCGGTGTCGCCTCCGGGCGGTGATATTTCGGAGCCGGTGTCGCAGGCCACGCTGCGCATTGTGAAGGTGTTCTGGCGGCTGGATTCGCAGCTGGCCTATCGCCGCCATTTTCCCGCGATCAACTGGCTCAGCAGCTATTCGCTGTATGAAGACACGCTGGCCAAATGGTACAACAAAAACGTGGAAGCCGATTGGACGCAGATGCGCGCGCGCATGCTGAGCCTGCTCCAAGACGAAGCCTCGCTCGACGAAATCGTGAAGCTGGTGGGCATGGATGCGCTTTCGGCGCCCGATCGCCTCAAAATGGAAGCCGCGCGCTCCATTCGCGAAGACTACCTTCAGCAGGATGCGTTCAACGATGTGGACACCTATGCGCCGCTGCACAAGCAGGCCAAGATGATGCACCTGATTCTGGCCTATTACGACGAGGCGCTGGCCGCGCTTCAAAACGGCGGCGACATTGACGCATTGGTGAAGCTGCCGGTGCGCGAGCAGATCGGCCGGTTCAAGTATGTGGAGCCCGACCGTGTGGACGCGGAATATGACGCGGTGCTGCTGGAGCTCAAAAAGCAGGCGGCCGGCACGCTGAAAAAGGAGGAGTTCTGATGCCCAAGGAATATCGTACCATTCAGGAGGTGGCCGGCCCGCTGATGCTGGTGCGCGGTGTGGAAAACGTGGCGTATAATGAGCTGGGCGAAATTGAGCTGGCCAACGGCGAAAAGCGCCGCTGCAAGGTGCTCGAAATTGACGGCGGCAACGCGCTGGTGCAGCTGTTTGAAAACGCGGCGGGCATTAACCTTTCCAACAGCCGCGTGCGGTTTTTGGGCCGCAGCATGGAGCTGGGCGTGTCGGCCGACATGCTCGGCCGCGTGTTCGACGGCCTCGGCCGCCCGATCGACGACGGCCCCGAGATTCTGCCCGACGCGCGCATGGACATCAACGGCACGCCGATGAATCCCGCAGCGCGCGACTATCCGCAGGAGTTTATTCAAACCGGCATTTCCGCGATCGACGGCCTCAACACGCTGGTGCGCGGCCAAAAGCTGCCGATCTTTTCGGCGAGCGGCCTGCCCCACGCGAGCTTGGCGGCGCAAATTGCGCGTCAGGCGCGGGTGCGCGGCACCGACGAACCGTTTGCGGTGGTGTTTGCCGCCATCGGCATCACGTTTGAGGAATCGAACTTTTTCGTGGAGAGCTTTCGCGAAACCGGTGCGCTCGACCGCACCGTGATGTTCGTGAACCTGGCCAACGACCCGGCGATCGAGCGCATTGCCGCGCCACGCATGGCGCTCACGGCAGCGGAGTATCTGGCGTTTGAGCAGAATATGCATGTGCTGGTGATCATGACCGACATTACCAACTACGCCGACGCGCTGCGCGAGGTTTCGGCCGCGCGCAAAGAGGTGCCGGGCCGCCGCGGCTATCCGGGTTATATGTACACCGACCTGGCGTCGCTGTATGAGCGCGCGGGGCGTCTGCACGGCAAGAGCGGCTCGATCACGATGATCCCCATCCTGACCATGCCGGAAGACGACAAGACCCACCCGATCCCCGACCTCACCGGCTACATTACCGAGGGGCAGATCATTCTGTCGCGCGAGCTGTACCGCAAGGGCGTGACTCCGCCGATCGATGTGCTGCCGTCGCTGTCGCGTTTGAAGGATAAGGGCATTGGCGAGGGCAAAACCCGCGCGGATCACGCCAACGTGATGAACCAGCTGTTTGCGGCCTACGCGCGCGGCAAAGAAGCCAAGGAGCTGATGGTGGTGCTCGGCGAAGCCGCGCTCACCGATATCGACCGGCTCTACGCCAAGTTTGCCGACGAGTTTGAAAAGCAATATGTTTCGCAGGGCTACAACGCCAACCGCAGCATTGAAGAAACGCTGGCCGTGGGGTGGAAGCTGCTCTCGATTTTGCCGCGCAGCGAGCTCAAGCGCATCAAGGATAAATATCTGGACGAATACTACGGCAAGGCGTAACGAAAGGGGGCGACCGCATTGGCGGTACAAACCGTGATTCCCACCCGCATGGAGCTGACCCGGCTCAAAAAAAAGCTGGTCACGGCGCAGCGGGGCCACAAGCTGCTCAAGGACAAGCGCGACGAGCTGATGCGCCAGTTCCTCGATCTGGTGCGCGAAAATCAGGCGCTGCGCGCCCGCGTGGAGGCGGCCATCACCCAGGCAAACCAGGGCTTTGTGCTTGCGCGTGCGGTGATGCAGGACGAAATGATTTCCACCGCGCTGCTCGCACCCAAGCAGGAGGCGCGCGTGGCGGTGAGCACGCAGAACGTGATGAGCGTGGAAATTCCGCACTTTACCGTGCAGACACGCACGCCCAACCCGTCGGATATTTATTCCTACGGGCTGGCGTTCACCTCGGCCGATCTCGACGACGCGGTGCAGGCGCTTTCGGACCTGCTGCCGGACATGCTGCGGCTCGCGGAAAAAGAAAAATCCGCGCAGCTGCTCGCCGACGAAATTGAAAAAACGCGCCGCCGTGTGAACGCGCTCGAGCACGTGATCATTCCCGAAACGCAGGAGCTGATTCGCGCGATCACCATGAAGCTCGATGAAAACGAACGCAGCACCCAGATCCGCCTGATGAAGGTCAAGGATCTGATGCTTGCGCAGGCGCACCGCTACGAGGAAATGTAGGCGGCGCTGCACAAACGAACATGCACCCGTTTCTTGCCCCAAAGCCGGGCCGGAAGCGGGTGCATTTTTTATTTGTCTCAGCCACGCGTGCGGTAGGCGCGCAGCGATTTTATTTTGTATTCGCCATCGTGGTCGAGAATTTCGACAAACAGGCGACCGGTGGAAACGGTTGAAAAATGGCAGATCGCCTTGTGGCCGATGGTTTCGCCGCGGTAAAGGCAGATGCGCTTCTGCTTGTAGGCCGGCAGACTGGCCCAGATGCGGAACCCGCGCACCGATTGCCCCTCGGTGATGTCCTCTTCGAGCACCACCGTGTCCACCAGATGGTTGCAGGCGGAATCGCCGAAATCGTCCGTCCAGTTGGGGGTGGCCGACACCAGCACGTCGGTTTCGCCGTTGGCGGCGTGCAATGCGCCAAACGGCAGCGGGTGCGCGTAGCGGCGGTCCAGCTCCGCACGGAATTCGCGCAGGCGCGCCACATCGGCGTCGTTGATCCGGCCGTGGCAGTTCGGGCCAATGTTCAGCAAAAAGTTGGCGCCGCGTCCCACCGACATTTCATACATGCCGATCAGCTCGTCGCGCTGCTTGATCGTGTTCTCGTTGTGCTCGCAGTCGAACCAGGTGCTGCGCAGCTTGCAGTCGCATTCTGCGGGCAGAAACTTCGATTCATCGAGCGCTTCATCGTTGGTTTGCAGCATCGAAAACGGCACATGATCCACCACATATTCATTGTTGAGCGGCGCATAGCCGTCCTCGTTGCCCACCCAGCGCGTGTCGGGATCCCACATATCAAAAATCAGAATATCCGGCTGGAGCGAACGAATCGCCTGCACAATGCGCGGCTTGTCGTATTCGTGTTTTTCGGAGCCGCAGCCGTCGAACCAAAGGTAATCAATTTTGCCGTAGTTCGTGAGCAGCTCCGAAATCTGATTGATAAAATAATCGTCGTAGGCTTTGTCGTCGGTGAACGACACGTTGCCCTGCCACTGTGCGGGGGAATAGTAGAGCCCTACCTTCATATCGTATTTGCGGCAGGCGTTCACATATTCGCGCACCACATCGCCTTTGCCGCCCTTCCACGGCGTTTGCGCCACGGAATAGTCGGAATATCGGCTCGGCCAGTTGGCAAAGCCGTCGTGATGCTTGCACACCAAAATGGTATAGGCCGCGCCGGCTTCCTTGGCGGTGCGCACCCACTGCTCGCAGTCGAGCCGGTCGGGGCAAAAGGCCTCGGCGGGCATCGGCTGGCCGTCCCAGTCCTTGTGGCCCATAAAAAAGCTGCGGATGCCAAAGTGGAAAAACACGCCCATCTCCCAATCGAGGAAGCGGAGCTGCTTTTCGGAGGGTTTCAGTTTCATTTTTTTCTTCCTTTCGTTTTTTGATCGCCTCATAAAAAAAGGAATGCGCCGCGTTCATTATCGCATATCGTGCCTGCGAAGTCAATGCAGAATCGTTCGATAAAGTTGGAGGATATTCCGCAATGGGGGCAGTGAATCTAAAATTGGGCGAATATGGTAAGCTACTGCCGAAGAAATTCAAATTTATTTAAAAATTTTTTGTGCGAAACCGGGTGAAATGCAACCTTGGGCGCGCCGGGATGGTTGAAAATTGCACCGGGCAAAATTTGCACTAAGCCAAAAAACCGCATTCCAATGCGAAAAAACGGCGAAATTTCACCTGTGCGCCGATGGGACTGGTTAAATATCACCATCTTTTCAAATGGGCGCGGGCTTGCTATACTAAAACCGTGCTCATCCGAAACGAATATTCGGGTGAATCGATAAAATATCTCGTGAGGAGCGATGC
>CAKUME010000045.1 GCA_934667575.1 uncultured Eubacteriales bacterium
CGCGCACCGCGCGGTCGGCATCGGCACGATCGATCAGCACGGAAACCTTGATTTCGCTCGTGGCAATCATTTGAATGTTTACCTGCGCATTATAGAGCGCCTCAAACATTTTGGAGGCAACGCCCGCATGGGTTTCCATGCCCGCACCCACGATGCTCACTTTGGCGACCCGATTGTCATAAATATAGTTCGGATGATCAAATTCGTTATCCAGCGTGTCGAGTGCATCCTGCAAATTGCTCTCGGCTACGGTGAAGGTAATATCTCGGGTGCCGTTGTGGCCAACGGACTGCAAAATGACATCTACGTTGATATCTCGGGCAGAGAGACGCGAAAAAAGCTTGAACGCAGTGCCGGGCTGATCTGGCACGCCGATCACCGAAATGCGGGCTACGCTGTCGTCTTTGGCAACGCCGCTGATTAACGTATTTTCCATTTTGGTGGCCTCCTTCACAATTGTGCCCGGCGCGTTCGTCAAGCTGGAACGCACTTCGAGCTTCACTCCGTATTTTTTTGCCATTTCGACCGACCGATTATTGAGCACCTGCGCGCCCAGGGTAGCCAGCTCGAGCATCTCGTCGTAGGAAATGCTCGAGAGTTTGCGTGCATCCGGCACTTTGCGCGGATCGGCGGTATACACGCCGTCCACGTCGGTATAAATTTGACATTCGGCGGCCTTCATGACGGCGGCAATGGCCACCGCACTGGTATCGGAGCCGCCGCGGCCCAGTGTGGTGAGATCGCCGAAGCGGTTGACTCCCTGAAAACCGGCCACGATAACGATGTTGCGCTTATCCAGTTCGCTTTGAATGCGGTCGGTGTCGATGCGCTGAATGCGTGCGGCACCATAAACGGAGTTGGTGCGAAAACCGGCCTGCCACCCCAGCAGCGACACGGCCGGGCATTCCAGCTTTTCGATGGCCATGGCCAACAGCGCGACCGACATCTGTTCGCCCGCGGTGAGCAGCATATCCAGCTCACGGCGCGAAGCGTGCGGGTTGATCTCGGCCGCTCGGGCAATCAGCTCATCGGTGGTGTCACCCTGAGCCGACACCACGACCACCACCGAATGCCCTGCGCGATAAGTGTCGGTAACGATCCGCGCCACGTTCATCACGCGGTCGGCGTTCGCCACCGAGCTGCCGCCGAATTTTTGTACGATTAAGCTCATCGCAGTTGCCTCCCCGTATTCAGACCGGCGCGTTAATCCAGGAACACCGAAGCGCCGTTCGATTCGCTCTTCAATACTTTCAGCTGCCAGCCGGTGATGTCTTTTTCCTCCAAACGGCGAATCGCATATTGCTCAAAATCCGGAACCACACGGTCGGGGATGATGGCAATGATCGACGGACCGGCTCCGCTGATGTAGGTGGCATATGCGCCGAGTTCATAGCTCAGGCGAAAAACCTGCTCCATGCCCGGTATGAATTGTGCACGGTAGGGTTGGTGCAGAGTGTCCTGCACGGCCACGCGCAAATTTTCGAAATTTCCCGAAAACAGCGATGCGGTGACCAGCGCGGAACGCGACAGGTTATAAACCGCATCGGTGCGCGAGATTTGCTGCGGCAGCACGCTGCGCGCCAGCTCGGTTTTGAGCTCGAAGGGGGGGATCATGACCGCAAAACTGATCTTGGGTGCGATCGGCACACTCACGCTGTATACGCGCCGGTTTTCTACCGCAGAAACCACCAATCCGCCCAACACCGCGGGTGTGGTGTTGTCGGGATGCCCCTCGATGCGGTTGGCCAAGTTGACGATCTCATGCTGATCGAACGGATTGCCGAGCAGCCGGTTTGCGCCGAGCAGCCCCGCCACAATGCACGCCGAGCTGCTGCCCAGCCCGCGGGTCATGGGAATGTTGCTTTCCTGCTCGATGCGCAAACCGGGCAGCTTGGCGCCGCATTCATCATAAAGCTGCTTCGCAGCCCAATAGATGAGGTTATCCTCGCCGGTGGGCACGGCCAACCCGTCGCGGCTGGAAATGAAAATGCCGTCTTCCTCTTCCATCCACACCTGATTGTAAAGCGTGAGCGCGATGCCGAGCGAATCGAAGCCGGAGCCGATATTCGCGCTGGTTGCGGGTACCTGAATACGAATCATAATTTATTTTATTCCTTTCCCGGTCAATGTGCCAAAACACGGATGACGCTGCGTACCGAAGCATGAGCGGCGGCAATGGCCGATTGCAGCTGGGCGTCGGTCAACGGTGCGGTGAGAAATGCCGTTTCGTCCGCACTTTCGCCGTCGATGGGCTGCACTTCGCCGAATGCCGCGCGAACGGCGTCGGGCGTGAGGGCATCGCAGCGCAGGTAGCGCGCATAGGACACGGCTGCCGCATCGCACACCATGCTGCCGTCGCCGTCCGTCCAATCCGCATAGTCGCAGCCTTGCGGATGCTTTGCGCATTCGATGATGTCGCTCACCACTGCGCTCGCCGTGGGCAGCTTGCCGGCGCCTTTGCCGTAAAACAGCACGTCGCCGGTTGCATCGCCCGTGACCATGATGGCATTGAACACATCGTCTACTACCGACAGCGGGTTCCCGTGCGGGATCAGAAACGGCGCAACGAGTGCATTCACGCGGCCGTCGGGCTGCCGGTCGGCGTGGCCGATCAGCTTAACGGCGTAACCGGCACGGTCTGCGTAGGATACGTCGGCCAATGCGATCTGGGTGATGCCTTCCGTGTGCACAAATTTGGGGTAAATATGGTGGCCAAATGCAATGGAAGCCAGAATGCAGATTTTGCGGCATGCGTCAATGCCTTCCACATCGGCGGCCGGATTCCGCTCTGCGTAACCCAGCTGCTGCGCGAGTGCAAGCGCATCGGCAAACGTCATATGCTCCCTTATCATTTTAGTCAGAATGAAGTTGGTTGTGCCATTCAGAATGCCCGAAATTTCGGAAAAGCGGTTGGCCGCCAAGCACTGCATCATCGGATGCAGCACCGGAATGCCGCCGCCCACGCGGGCCTCGCACACAAAGTTGACTTTGTGCGCTTTGGCGAGCGCCCGCAGCGCCGCGCCCTTTTCGGCCACAAGCTCCTTGTTGGAGGTCACCACGCTTTTGCCCGCTTCCAGGCAGCGCGAAACAAATTCGTAGGCCGGGTGCAGCCCACCCATTGCCTCGGCAACAATGGAGATCTCGGGATCGTTCACGATCTGCTCAAAATCGGTGGTAAAACGGTCGGCGTAGGGCAGATCGGGAAAGCTGCGCAGGTCGAGAATGCGCGAAACATCCAGTTCCTCCAGCGCGCGTCCGCGGATGGTGTCGGCGTGCTGAATCAGCAGCTCCGCTACGCCGGAACCCACAACGCCGTGTCCGATAATTGCAATTTTAGCCATGTGTTTCAAGTCCTTTCTGACGAATCAAAACGAAAAAATCAGTTGCCGGCAATGCTCTCGATTGAGTTGACCCCTTCGATGGCACGCAGCCGGTCGAGCAGCTCCGGAATGGAGATGGAAATGCGCTCTACATCAGCCGAAACGGCCACCAGCGCCGCACCGGCAATGGGAATATTCTGGTTTACGGTCAAAATATTGGCGCCCACGGTGTAGAATGTGGAAATCAGCGACATCAGCACCCCCGGCCGGTCTTCAAGCACCGCGTGCACGGAGATCATGTGGGAAGAGGGCGAGTCGCTGTATGCATAGACGCTGGTTTTGTATTTGTAGAATGCACTGCGCGAAATGCCGGTCATGCGCGCAGCCTCGGCAACCGACTTGGCTTGGCCGCCGGAAAGCAATCGCTTGGCTTCGACCACCTTCCGAAAGATTTCCGGCAGAGCTGCCGATGAAACCAGTAAAAATGAAGAATCCTGCGCCATGGCGGGCGGCTCCTTTCTGCGGATATGTCCGCTTGACGAAAACGGTTGTTTTCATGGTACATACTATACCATGATATTCAAATGCCATCAAACCGTGAATTCGGCGAAAATCGGTCGAATTCATTCGAATAAACCGAAATATCACATTCAGAAGCCGGAAATCTTTTGATTTCGCTTATTATATCCAGTTTTCATAATTTTATTGTAATTTTGCACGAAACAAAACGGATGCTGCGCCGAAAAACCATGCGGCGGTATTTGCCGCGCGGCCGAAAACAAAAAACACCGGGCAACAAAAAACCGCCGCACCCAAAGATGCGGCGGTAAACAGGCTGGTTTTGCGATTATTTCAGGAAAAGCTCAATCACCGGCACGATCACGGGCGGTTTGACCGGCGGCAGATAGAGCACGGTGAGGTCGTCGCTTTCGGGGAGCCCCTCGCCATAATGCTGCATTTTGCCATCGGTGAACCGGATTTCGCTGCCGTCGTGCAAAAACTGTGCGTATTCAATTTTGCCTACCAGCCCGTGCAACTCCAATTCATTAAACGGATAGGCAAACAAATGAATATACAGGCGCTTGCCGTCTTCGCTCTGGGTAAAGCGGCAGTCGCGCGGCACATGGGCGAGCAGCTCCGGCTCGGCTTGTGTGCAGCCGTAGATGGCGCGGCAGTTATATTTCATCCAGTCGGCGTACACCTTGAGCGCACCCTCGGCACGGTAATCGAGATAACCGCGGGCGGTGGGACCCACGTTCATAAGCAGATTGCCGCCGCAGGCCACGGTGTTCACAAGCATCTGGATCAGCATTTCGGGCGACTTCCATGTCTGTTCGTCGCGGTGATAGCCCCATGAACCGGAGAACGTCTGGCAGGCCTCCCAAGTGACAAGCTGGCCGTCCTTGGCATCGCGGATCCATTCGGTGGGCTGGAACTGCTCCGGCGTCCACAGATCCTGGTCAATTTCGGTGCGGTTGTCAATGATGATGCCCGGCTGGAGCTTGCGGGCGAGTGCAATCAGCTTTTCGGCTTCCCAATCGTCTTTGCCTTTGCCCTTCATCCATTCCTTGCCCGGCAAGGGCTGACGGTCACTGTAAGAAAAATCGAACCACAGGATGTCGATTTTGCCGTAGTTTGTGAGCAACTCCGTTACTTGATTTCGCATGTATTCCGCATATTTGTGCACATCGCGGCCCTGATTTTGTTCCCATGCATCGGGATCGTCGCGGCGCGGGTGAAGCATATCGATCGGAAAATCCGGATGATGCCAGTCGATCAGCGAATAGTAGAAGCCGATGTGCAGGCCCTCTGCGCGGAACGCATCCACATATTCGCGGATCAAATCGCGGTCCGCAGGCGTGTTGGTGCATTTATAATCGGTATACTGCGAGTCGAACATGCAGAAGCCTTCGTGGTGCTTGGTGGTCATCACAACATATTTCATACCGGCGGCCTTGGCCTGACGCGCCCACTCCTTGGGGTCGTAGAGATCGGGATTGAAGTGCTTAAAGTAGAGGTCGTAGTGCTCCTCCGAAATTTCCTCGTTGTGTTTGACCCACTCATGGCGGGCCGGCATGGCATACAGACCCCAGTGAATGAACATGCCGAATCGGTCGTGCGTGAACCACGCGGTGTTGCCGGGCGTTTTTTTTGTGATGTAGCTGGACATAGGTTCGCGTCCTTTCATAAATGATAAATTTTAAGATTGCAAAACCAATCGAAATGGCGTACAATAGAGATGCGCCCCCGATATGCATATTATAACAGGAAGTGCGCGCAGGGAGTATGGATTTCTTGGGTGAAATTATGGATTTTTCATGCATCCTTGCAGAAATGGAGCGATGAAACATGCAGATTACTGCATCCCATATGATGACTCAGGCAATGAATCAGTTTCAGCTTCGGTTTGCCGAGTCGGGGTTTGTGCGCACCGACGTCCATTGGGCAGCCGATCATGTGCGCTCGCCTTATACGCGGCTGTATTATGTAACGGCAGGCTGCGGCGTGCTGCGCACGGGCTCCGGTGAAATTCCACTGGAGCCGGGCAACCTGTATCTGATTCCGGCGGGCTATGAATTCGGCTACCGCAGCCCGGAATGGCTGGAAAAGCTTTATTTTCACATCAATTTGCTGCTGCCGGACGGCTGCGAACTGCTCACCGCGCTGCACAGCGTGCTGCAATGCCCGTATCCGGTGCAGGACACCGAACGGCTGTGCGCTTGGTATTTTGGCGGAACCTATCTGGATGCAATGCAGCTGCAAGCTCGGATCAAAACCACTGTGATTTCGCTGCTGGCCAAACAGGGGTTTACCGCCCCACCGATTGTGATTTACAGCGAAGATGTGGCGCGCGCGATGCAATATATTCTGCAGCATTTGTCACTGCAATTGACCTCAGCATCGATTGCAGAAAATCTGTTTTTGTCCGAAAGCCAACTGGCGCGGCGCTTTCGCAGCGAAGTGGGGCGCACGGTGAGCCGCTACATCGACGATTTGATTTTTTTCTCGGCACAAATGCAGTTGGCGAGCACCGAACGCACGATTGGCGAGATCAGCGAGGCGCTGGGCTTTTGCGACCAGTTTTATTTTTCGCGGCGATTTCACCGGCGTTTTGGCGTGACCCCGCGCTGCTACCGCGCACGGCTGCAAATGGAATACCGTGCCGGCCGCACCGAACGATTGGAAGCACCGTAACGCAGAATCGCGGTTCGGCGGCAAACTTCTGCAAAATTCCGCCCGCAAGCTCTTTTCCCGATCAAAAAAATATGTTATAATAAGGGCAAGCAACGACATTTGTCTGCACAAATTGCGAAACGGAGGCAAAAACATATGAATATTACCAACGATATCCGCTACATCGGGGTCAACGATCATGCGGTGGATTTGTTTGAAGGACAATACCATGTACCGAACGGCATGGCGTATAACTCCTATGTGATTATGGACGAAAAAATTGCCGTGATGGATACGGTGGACGCGCATTTCACGTATGAATGGCTTCATCATCTGGACGCGGCGCTGAATGGCCGTCAGCCGGATTATCTGGTCGTACAGCATATGGAACCGGATCATTCGGCGGGCATTCGCCTTTTCGCGGAGACGTATCCCCGTGCGACGATTGTGGCGAACGCCAAAGCGCTCGCCATGCTGCATCAGTTTTTCGATATTGATCTGACCGGCCGCGAGCAGAGCGTGAAGGACGGCGAAACGCTTGCGCTCGGCAAGCACACGCTCACGTTTGTGTTTGCGCCGATGGTGCATTGGCCCGAGGTGATGGTGACCTATGATGCCGCGGACAAGGTACTGTTTAGTGCCGATGGCTTTGGAAAGTTTGGCGCGCTGGATGTGGATGAGCCATGGGATGATGAAGCACGGCGCTACTACATTGGCATTGTGGGCAAATACGGTGTGCCGGTGCAAACACTGCTCAAAAAGGCAGCGGCGCTGGACATTGCGAAAATCTGCCCGCTGCACGGCCCGGTGCTGACCGCGGATTTGGGGCATTATCTTGGCAAATACGATGCATGGTCTTCGTATCGGCCGGAAGAATCGGGCGTGGTGATTGCCTACACGTCGGTATATGGCCACACGGCCAAGGCAGTGGAATTGCTGACGGCGGCGCTGCGTGAAAAGAATGTGCCGGTGGTGGTGCACGATCTGGCGCGCACCGACATGGCGCTCGCGGTGGCGGATGCATTCCGCTATGACCGGCTGGTGCTGGCAACAACGACCTACAATGCGGATATTTTCCCGTTTATGCGCGAATACATTGAGCACCTGACCGCGCGCAATTTCCAAAATCGCACGGTTGGGTTGATCGAAAACGGCTCGTGGGCACTGACGGCGGCCAAGGTGATGCGCCAGCTGCTGGCCGACGCAAAAAATATTTGCTGGACAAACACGACGGTGAGTGTGAAGT
>CAKUME010000046.1 GCA_934667575.1 uncultured Eubacteriales bacterium
GATCTATACCATTCAAAACAAGCAGCTTCGGGTGCAGATTTCGGATGTCGGCGCAGAACTGATGTCGATTCAAACCGCTGATGGCTGCGAATATCTTTGGCAGGGCAATCCGGAGTTCTGGCCGAGCCGGGCGTCCAATCTGTTCCCGATTTGCGGGCGGCTGACCGGGGGCAAATACACATGCGACGGTCAGACCTACGAGATGAATCTGCATGGCTTTGCGCGCCATATGGACATGACAGCCGAGCCGCAAGGGGAGGATCGCATCGCGTTTCATCTGTCCGACAGCGAACAAACGCGTGCGCAATATCCGTTCCATTTTGCATTGACCATTTCCTATGAACTGGAGGGTGCCACGCTGCGAGAAACCTTTACGGTACATAATCCTTCCGACAAGACCGTTCTGCCGTTCGCCGTGGGCGGACACCCGGGCTTTAACGTGCCGCTGGAAGCCGGAGAGCACTTTGAAGACTATTATGTGGAGTTCGACACCGTGGAGCCGGTGCAGCGTGTAGTGATGAGCGATGCCTGCTTGGACACCGGCCGTCGGGTTCCGTTTGCGCTGGAGGATGGCACGCGCCTGCCGCTGCGGCACACGCTTTTCGACAATGATGCGATTTTTCTTACCGAAATGAGTAGCGGGATCACGCTCAAGTCTCACAAGTGCAGCCGCACCGTTCATCTGTCGTATCCGCAGATGAATGCGCTGGGCCTGTGGCACAAGCCGCACACCGAAGCGCCGTATGTGTGCATTGAGCCGTGGTATAGTCTGCCGGCCTATGACGGCGAAGTGGATGATATTCACACAAAGCATCTGATGGTGCATTTGCAGCCGAACCGAACCTATACGAACACTTTTGCCATTACCATTGGTTGATTTTGCTGCTCGCTCCGCGCATGCGAATGGCGAAAGAGTGAAATGGCATGATATTATGATATGTCGAAAACGCAGCCGGGAAGATGTTCCGACTGCGTTTTTTGGTTTACTAAAATATGAGAGGATCAAGCGAGCAAATGGAAGGATAACGATGTATGGCGGGTCCGGAATCATAGCTCTTCGATCCACATATTTAAATAATACAAAAGATGCATTTTGTCGCAATTATAGTAAATTAAAAAACCAGTGCCGAACGCAAAAGCTCGGCGCTGGATTACTTTAACATTATTTATTGATTCTTCATCCACACTACGGCCTGATCCACCCAGCCGGCGGCTTCGGGCAAGTTCAGCGCCGGATTGCCCATGTCGGTCATCGCGTTGGCAAGCGCAATGCCATGCGGGCCGTGCGGGTAAATATGCAGCTCAAATGGAATTTTTGCTGCCGACAGTGCAGCGGCCATCAGCAATGCGTTTTCAACCGGCACGGTACGGTCTTCGGTGGTATGCAGCAAAAACGCAGGGCACGTTCCGTCCGTGACCTGTTTTTCGAGCGAGACCAGCTCACGCTTTTCCGGATTTTGTACCTGACTGCCCAGTAGATTTTCAAAACTGCCTTCATGTGCAAATTTCCCCGCCGTGATTACGGCATAACAAAGCAGCATGCCGATGGGACGCACCGTGGTGCGCAAATCACAGCCCGGCAGCGCTGCCGCCACTTCGGGCAGGTGCCACAATGTGCCCAGCGAAGCCGCCAGATGGCCACCGGCCGAAAAACCGACCGCGAAAACGCGAGCCGGATCCACATGATATTCTGCTGCGTGCGTGCGAATATGCTGCATGGCCAGCGCGGCTTCGATCAGCTGCTGCGGAAACCGGCCGTGCGGCGCTACCGTGTAATGCAGCACAAAGCAATTCACGCCGCGGCCCGCAAACGCCATTGCAATGGGCGCCCCCTCCCGGTCGGCACAGACACCACCATAGCCACCGCCCGGAATGACCAACAATCCGTCGCACACGGCAGCGGTTTCAGATACAAACGTGTCCAGATATGCGTCCGGATATTTTTCCGACAACGCGATTCGTTTGAAAATCATGGAGAGTCCTCTTTCCTATTCCGTTTTCTTTCGGTTATTATCGCATCTTTTCCGGAAAAAGTCAAGTCCATCGTACCGAAAAATGCATATTTTTGAACGGATGGCCGAGGCCTATTTTTCGCTCAGGTGCATCTGCTTCCATTCCCGTGCCGACATACCTTCCGTGCGAGCAAAAACGCGCCCGAAATAGCTGAGATTGCCAAATCCCACCGCGGCGGCGATTGCGCTGACCGGGCGTTCCGGTGCCGAAAGCAATTGCTTTTTGGCTTCGGCAATTCGCAGATAGTTTAGGTATTCCATGGGGCGCACATGATATGCCGAGCGAAACAACCGGCAAAACTGCGCTTCCGACACGCCGGCTCGCGCGGCCAGCTCCGGCAGCGCAAGCACCTCTGCAAAATGAACCTGCATCCACTGCACCACCGGTTCCAGCCGTGCCTGCGCCGAATGCGCGGGCACACCGTTTTCCGGGTTCAGCTCCTCATAAATGCGCAGCAGCAGTTCGTATAGCAGAACGCTGTTTTCGCGATAATCCACGAGCAGATCGCTGTGCTGCATCCGATTCAGCAGTGCACAAATCGGTTCCTCGGCGCGCAGGTGAAACACGCATGGGGCATCGGGCGTCAGCAGCGCGGCCACCGGGCCCGAAAACGTGATCCAGTCCGTGACCCAAAGCGGCCCGTCTGCGCGATATTGATGCATGGTGTGCGGCGGCAAATACAGCACATCGCCGCGCGTCAGCGAGTGTGTTTCACTGCCCAGCACGGCGGCGCCGCGTCCGTCGGCACAAAACAGCAATTGATGATGCACAATGCCCGCCCGCCGCAGCACGCGCTCCTGCCGAGTGCCCAACCCGACGGTGCAAAGCGTAAGCGGCAGCGCACCGGCTTCCGGACGCATGATAAAAGAGTATCGATTTTCAACTTCCTCCATGGCAATGGCTCCCCTGTTTTTATCGTCCGAATCTGCGGTGTTCGATGAAAATAAAAAAAGATCAAAATCGGACGAATTGATGCAAAATAATCCGATTGACAGCGCTTTGTTTCTATGATAATATAACAATATCAGCCGAATGTCAAGCAATGTGTTCGCAAAAATTCAGAAAGCGAACGCGGTGCGCGGCATTCGTACAAAACGGACCATAACAAACCAAAATGGAAAGGAAGATTCGATGATTCGCGCATACGAAGATCTTAACCACATTTCCGAAAACCGGCTGCCGCAGCGCAGCTACTACATTCCCGGCGGCGCAGCGGACTACACGCTGCTCAATGGCGAATGGGACTTTGCGTTTTACGAAAACGGCGACCGTGCGGCTGCTCCGCAAAAGTGGGATCGCATTCAGGTGCCGGGCTGCTGGCAGCTGCAAGGTTATGAGCATCCCAACTACACCAACATCTGCTACCCCTACCCCTGCGATCCGCCGTTTGTGCCGGACGTGAATCCGATGGGCGTTTATCGCCGTACCTTTGTGCGCAAAGACCCCGAAAAACAGCTGTATCTGGTGCTCGAGGGTGTGAGCTCCTGTGCCGAAATTGAAGTCAACGGCCGCTATGTGGGCTATACGCAGGGGGCACATCTGCAAGCGGAATTCGATTTGTCGAATTTTGCGGATGCGGGCGAAAACACGCTGGTGATCCGCGTGCACAAATGGTGCAGCGGAAGCTATTTGGAAGATCAGGATTTTCTGCGTTTCAACGGATTGTTCCGCGATGTGTATCTGTTGGAGCGTCCGGTGGGTCACATTGCCGATGTGGAGCTGCGCACCGAAGACCGCTGCCTGCATATTCGCACGGATCGCCCCACGGAAGCCGTTTTGCGCGACGCACAGGGTAAGGTGGTGGCCGAGGGCACGTTCGATGGCACAGGCGAACTCACGGTGGCGGCGCCGATCCTCTGGAACGCCGAGAAACCGTATCTTTATGACCTCACACTGCGCTGCGCGGGCGAAGAGATTCATCAGGATGTCGGCTTCCGCACCATCGCGATTTCGGATAAGCAGGAGCTGCTCATCAACGGCGTTGCCGTAAAGCTCAAGGGTGTGAACCACCATGATTCCACGCCGGACGGCGGTTGGGTGATGAGCCGCGAAGCGCTGGAGCACGACCTGAAGCTGATGAAACAGCTGAATATCAACACCGTGCGCACCTCGCACTATCCTCCGTCGCCGGAATTTTTGCAGCTGTGCGACCGCATGGGCTTTTATGTGATTTTGGAAACCGACCTTGAAACCCATGGTTTCTGCTCTCGCCGACGAACGATCCGGCGTGGCGTGCATCGTTCTTCGACCGCATGATCCGCGCGGTGGAACGCGACAAAAACCATGCCAGCATTATCATGTGGTCCACCGGCAACGAAAGCGGCCACGGCGATAACCACAAGGCCATGATCGACTGGGCGCGCCGCCGGGATCCCAGCCGCTTGATTCATTGCGAGGATGCGTGCCGCATCGGCATTGCAGGCCGCTCCGATGTGTATTCCCGGATGTATCCGAGTTTGGCGTCGCTCGAAGAATGGGCGACCGACAATGTGCACACGGTGCCGGTTTTCATGTGTGAATATGCCCACGCGATGGGCAACGGCCCGGGCGACGTGTGGTATTACTGGGATAAAATTTGGGCACACCCGCGTCTGATCGGCGGCTGCATCTGGGAGTGGTGCGACCACACGGTGAAGGTGGACGGCGCATACCGCTATGGCGGCGACTTCCCGGGTGAGCTGACCGACGACGGCAATTTCTGCTGCGACGGCATGGTGTTTGCCGACCGGTCGTTCAAGCCCGGCACCTATGAGATCGCGGCAGCCTATGCGCCGTTCCGCATTGCCTACGACCATGGCCGCATTGCATATCATCACCTGATGGATTTCACCAATCTGTTGGAGTTCCGCGTGCGCTATGCATTGCGCGCCGATGGCAAGCTGCTTGAGGAGCGGACGCTCACACTGGCGGCGGAGCCGAAGCAGGTGGTTTACATCACGCCCGAAACGCCGTTCCCGGCTGCGTGTGCGCTGGGCTGCACCGTGGAGGTAGTATTGCTGCGTGCCGACGGCACCGAGGTGGCGCATTTGAGCACAGCCGTACCGGTGGCGGCACTGCCGGCCCCGGCGGAGGCGCCGCTTTGCCCGCTGACGGAGGATCGCGATTATATTTATGCTGCGGGCGACCGCTTTGCCTATCGCTTTGATAAGCAGCTTGGCGCGTTCGATCGTATGGTGATCGACGGCGAAGAGCAGCTGGCTGCGCCGGTGGTGTTCGATGCATTCCGCGCACCCACCGACAACGACCGGAACATCCGTCGGCTTTGGTGCTACAGCGCGGCCAAGTCGGGCGAAAACCTCGACCGCTGCTTTACCAAAATTTATGATGCGTCCATCGTAGACGGCGTAATCGCCGTAACCGGCAGCCTGGCGGGGGTGTCGCATCTGCCGTTCCTGCGTTACACCATGACACTGCGCATCGGTGCCGACGGCCGTGTACGCGTGGCGCTCGACGGTACGGTGCGTGCGGACATGATTTGGCTGCCGCGGCTGGGCTTCACATTCCCGTTGGCCAAAATGAACAGCGCCATGCGCTATTTTGGCATTGGACCTTTCGAAAGCTATTGCGACAGCTGCCACAATGGCCGCCTGGACTGGCACGAAACGACCGCTGCGCAGGAATATGTGCCCTATGTGCGTCCGCAGGAGCACGGCAACCACACAGCTGTGCGCCGCGTGGAGGTCAATGGCAAGCTGGCGTTTGCGGGCGACGGATTGGACATCAATTTGTCGCAGTACACGGCGCACCAGTTGAATGATGCGGAACACACCGATGAGCTGCCGGCCTCCCCTACGGGCTGCTGGTTGCGTATCGACTATAAAAACAGCGGGCTCGGCTCGAATTCCTGCGGACCGCAGCTGGAACCGGAATTCCAACTCAACGAAAAGCAGCTCCATTTCGCGTTTGAAATGGGTGTGTGCTGATCGCCCGTTCGACGAAGCCAATTCGCGCCCGATCATTATAAGGGCGCAGCAAAATCCAACACAAAACGGCGGCACGGTGTTAAGGCGGTGCCGCCGTTTTGTGTTGGTCCTTTTTTTATCGAGCTGCCATCGAGAACGGCATCGTGCATATCGGTCATGCGGAATATGCCATTGGTTCAACAGCGAATCCGAGTCATATTGAGAATATAGCCGAGTGTTTTCAAACCGGCCGGAATGCAAGGCATCATCGCCGAACGGGCCGGGCATCCAACATACAAAAAAGCCGCTGCATTCAATGTGTAGAATGCATCGGCTTAAATCAGCGGTTTGAACTTGCGCGCCGGGAGTTCTTCCTTTCCAATATCATCGAAAACCTTGGGCGCAATTTTCAACCATTATTCCGTAACCAACCGCAGCGTAAGAATTTCGAAGTTTCGCAGCGGCAGTGTGATTTTGCTGTCGACAACCGGCAGCTCCTGCTCCGGTTCCTCGAGCATATTGCACAGATACGCCGCTTTCACACCAAAGCCCGGGGTGAGCGTGACCGTGCCGCGCATATCTGCGGTTTCATACAAACGCACCATCACGTCGCGGCCATCTTCCGACTGTTTCACCGTGTCCACAACCGCATGGCTGCAATCGCACCGCAGCAAGCTGTATTCGGCGGGGAGCGTCCCGTCGGAATCGGTGGGCACAGTGGTTTGCATCAGCGGCTGATTCAACTGATACGCTTCCCGAACCGTGTGCGCGGTGCGATAATCGCCCGTATGCGGCAGCAGCGAATAGGTGAATTTGTGCATGCCCTGATCGGCTTCGGGGTTCGGATGCGTTGCGCATTTGAGCAGCGTGAGCTGAAGCGTATTTTCTTCGGCGCTGTATCCGTATTTGCAGTCATTGAGCAGGCTCATGCCGTAGTCCGCTTCGGACATATCGGCCCACTTGTGACCGCAAACCTCGAATTTGGCGGCATCCCAGCTCGTATTGGCGGTGGTGGGGCGCTCGATGTTGCCAAACTGGATTTCATAGGTGGCCTTGAGCGTGTGCAGATCCAGAGGGAAGCTCGCTTTGAGTAGCTGGTGACGCTCGTGCCAATCGATCTCGTTTTCGATATCAATCCGGCGGCTATGGGTCCAGAGCCAAATCGTTTGGCAAATGGTCGAGTTGAGGTACTGACGCGTCACGCGGAAGCCTGCGCGGCTGCCGTCTGTAATCGGCTCAATTTGTGCGTCGGAGTCCAGCGCCCATTTTTTCTGCTTATAATAGTTCGTAATTTCCCACGCATCATACTGGCGGGGATAATCCTCAAACGCAAGCAACTCGTTGCCTGCACAGCCCGCGCGGAACACTTCGCGCTGCGCCGCTTTGTCCCACAGGCGAGCAATGCGGCCGGCCGAATCCAGTGTTAGAATATAATACGCGTTTTCCGCAGTGGAACCCGAAAGCGTTACACCGCATTCCGGCTGTGCATCGAGCGTTTTCCAGCCAAATGCCGGCACGCCCGCGACCTCAACGGTTTTGCCGTCCACCGTGACCGCGCCGTCGGCGTCAAAGCCCAACGGATTATAAACGATCTGCTTGCCCGGTGCGGCGATGTGCTGCGCCAAATGATGC
>CAKUME010000047.1 GCA_934667575.1 uncultured Eubacteriales bacterium
GTGCACGGTAAAGAGGGCCTGATCTCTACGCCGGAATCCACGATACGCGTGTATGTGATCCCGACCAACGAGGAGCTGCTGATCGCGCGCGACACCAAGGAGCTTTGCGAAAAGCTGTAATTTTGCAGCCTGTGGGCGCGGTGCACGCCGCCCCGAAAATTCCATGATAAAAAAAACCGTACCGATGCATCTGTGAATGGGCATCGGTACGGTTTTTTTTCGGTGGCAGAAAATCAGAGCAGGCGCTTGCGCTGGATCACCTCAACGGCCACGCCGCAGATTTTGGCCTGACCGGTGGTGAAATCGGCGCACTGCACGATGATCGGCTCATAGTTGGTGTTTTCGGGCATGAGAAAAACGGTTTCGCCGATTTTTTTGTAGCGCTTGAGCGTGGCACTGTCGCCGTTCACCAGGCAGGCGACGATCTGGCCGTTTTCGGCATATTCCTGCTTATGCAGCAGCACGAGTGAGCCGTTGGGAATGCCGGCGTTGATCATGCTGTCGCCGCGCACCTGAAGATAAAAATATTCCTCCGGATTTTTTACCCCCTCGGCCGGCTCATAGCCGATGATCTGTTCCTCGGCAAGAATCGGCTTGCCCGCGGCAATTTCGCCGTAGACGGGCACCACCGGCATTTGCGCCGTGGTGATCACCGTGTTTTCCTCCTGCGGCTCCGGCTGATCGAGCAGGGTGTCGATGCTGACATGAAAAAATTCCGCCAGCTGGCGCAGCGTGTCGTAGTTGGCCTCGCGCTTGTCCAGCTCATAGTTGCTATACGACTGCCGACTCACGCCCAGCATATCGGCGATTTGCTGCTGCGAATAGCCGCGGCTTTTGCGCAGGCGCTGCAATGCGTCCATGATAAGTGCCTCCTTTTTGTTGTGGGTGAACGACATTTTTCTAATTATAGTATAGCAACTAAATGCAGCTTTTACAAGTGGAAAAACAAAAAAATTGCGAAACTTGCAAGCTCTCGATGCGAAATGAAAACAAAATGAAGCATTACGAAAAAATATTTTGCTCCAAATTATTGACAAAATGAAAAAACGGTGCTACAATATAAACAAGATGAAGCGAACCAATAAGTTTGCGCAACAATAAATGGCGTGCAACGGTTCGTTTTCTTCTTCAATAAATAGCAACAAAACAATGCGAACTAAACAATATGGAGGAATCAAAATGTGTATACTTGGGCGTGCGGGCCGCGAGCGGCCGATGAACGGCGGCACGGTGTTTTTGATCCGGCTGTGGCACTACGGGACGTATGGCGGCGAGCACGCGCTGCGCACGCTCACGGTGAAGCAGATCGCCCGGCTGCTGAACCGCACGGAGAAAAATGTGCGCAGCGCGCTGCTGCCGCCCGACCGGGACCTTTGACCGGGTGGGTCGGGATCGGCCGGGCGCGCGGGGTGTGCGTGGCGGCGGCAGATGCGTGGGCGTTTGCGGTGCAGCGGCTGGATATGCTGCCTGCGGCCGACCGGCGCCAACTGCACGCAATGCTGCGTATGGGGCTGATGGCGTCGGAGCTGACGGAATGGTATTTTTCGGGCAATTTTGCGCGCAAAAGCGGGGCGGATGCGACGGAATGTTTTTTGAACCGCGGGTGGGTGCGTGGAGCGGAAGCGGTGGGCACGCAAAATAATGAAATCAGAAAGGAGGAAACCGCATGAAGGAAGGCAATTTGCCGGAAACGGCGCAAAAGCTGCTCGGGCGGCGCATTCCGCTTGGGCAGCTGGAATCGGGGCAAACGGCGGCGCAGGCGCTGAGCGCGCAAACCCACGCGGCCGGGCATCGCGGTGAGGTCACGCTGGCGCAGGCCATTGTGCTGGCGATGAGCAAGCGTGCGCTGGACGGCGACCGCGGCGCGGCGGAATTTTTGATGAAGCTGGCCGATCGAACCGCCGACGCCGCGCAGGCCGGGGACGACGACGGAAACGTGGTGGTTCGCGTGCAGCTGGACGATGCGCCGCCGGAGAAACCGGACGGTGCGGCGCAGCAGTGAGCCGGACGGCGCGCAGCCTGCTGCTGGCGCTGCCGCAGCGCGCGTTCAACGAAAAATACCGGCCGCTGCTGCGCAGCCGCAGCCGCTATGTGATTTGTTACGGCGGCGCGGGCAGCGGCAAGAGCTACTTTTTGGCGCAGCGGTATGTGCTGCGGTGCAATGTGCTCGTGGTGCGGCAGGTGCAGCGCACGAACCGCGATTCCACGTTTGCGCTGCTGCGGCAGGTGATTCGGCGCTGGAAGCTCGGCGACTATTTTCGCGTAGCCGAGGGCGATATGCGCATGGTGTGCACGCTCAACGGCAACAGCGTGATTTTTGCGGGCATGGACGACGCCGAAAAGCTGAAATCGGTCACGTTCCCGCGCGGGGAGCTCACGGACATTTGGGTGGAGGAGGCCAGCCAGGTTTCGGAGCGTGACTTCAATCAGCTGGACATTCGCCTGCGCGGCGGGCACAGCGAAAAGCAGATCTGCATCAGCTTTAACCCCATCAGCGCAAACCACTGGCTGAAGCGGCGCTTTTTTGACCGGCGCTGCCCGAACGCCACGGTGGTGCATTCCACCTACCGCGACAACCGCTTTCTCGACGCAGACTACTGTGCGCTGCTCGAAAGCTATCGCACGACCGACCCCTATTATTATGATGTCTATTGCCTGGGTCAGTGGGGCGTGTATGGGCGAACGGTGTTTGACGCGCACGCCGTGAACCGGCGGCTGGCCGCGGCCCCAAGCGACGGAACGCGCGGACGGTTTGTGTTCAACTGGCGGTATGACGCGGAATGCGGCGAAAAGCAGCCGGATGCGGACAGCGTGCGTTTTGTGGAAGACGGCGCGGGCGAGATCGTGATCTACCATGCGCCGGAGCCGGGGGTGCCGTATGTGATCGGGGCCGACACGGCGGGCGAGGGCAGCGACTTTTTTGCCGCGCAGGTGCTCGACCATCGCACGGGCGCGCAGGCGGCGGTGCTACACAGTGCCTACGATGAGGATGTGTTTGCGCATCAGATTTTTGCCTGGGTGTGTATTATAACCGTGCGCTGGTGGGCATCGAGGCGAATTTCAGCACCTATCCCATTCGGGAGCTGGCACGATGCGGCTACACGCACCAATATGTGCGCGAGGTGGAGGACGCGTTTACGCATCGCATGACGCAGTCCTACGGGGTGCGCACCACCGCGGTGACGCGGCCGGTGATGCTGGCCAATCTGGTGCGGGTGGTGCGCGACGAGCCGGACACGCTGTGCGACCGCAGCACGCTCAATGAGCTGCTTACGTTTGTGCGCAACGAAAAGGGGCGTGCCGAAGCGCAGGCCAACGCGCACGACGATTTGGTGATGGCGCTCGCAATTGCGCACTACATTCGGCCGCAGCAAACCGATGCGGCCGTGCCGCCGCCCAAACCGCTGCCCGCACTGCCGCCGGAGTTGGCGGACGATGCGCCCGCGGCGGGCAACGGAGTGATGAATTGGTAAGAACGAGGCGGCCGATCAACAAAAGAAAAGGAGAAAACCATGTTTCAATGGATGCAACATACGCGGCAGATCGACGCGCTGGAAGCGCGGCTGGCACAGGCGGAGCGCCGGCTGGATGCGCTGGAGCGGCGCGCGGCGATCGCAGCGCCGCCGGAGCCGAAGCCGACACAGACGATCCCGGCGGATATCATTGCGGAATGGCTCAACGGCAAGGCCGAAGCGTGAAAGGGGAGAACCATATGCAAGCGGAAACCAGTCTTTGGCAGCAATACGAAAACGGGCTGGAGTATCAGCGGCGAATGGGCTTTCGCGCCCGATTCCCGCAATATATCCGGTTCAAAGAGGGCGAACAGTGGGCGGCGCCCACCGAGCGGACGCGCAATTTGCCGCGCTCGGTGTTCAACATTGTGGAAATGTTCATTCGAAGCAAGCGCGCGGCGGTGCTGAACCAGCACATTGCGCTGTCGTACCGTCCGGCGGATGCCGACCTGAGCCCGGACGGCGCGGAGGCGGACGACGGCGTCCGCGCCGCGCAGGAGGCCGCCGACCTCACCGACTATGCGCGGGTGCTGTGGGAGCGGGCGGAGCAGGAGCGGCTCAACGCGGAGCTGATCGACGATGCGGCCACGCTCGGCACCGGCGTGCTGCATTACTATTTTGATCCCACGGTGCGCGGCGGCGGCAAAACGCCGTTTGTGGGCGAAATTCGCGGCGAGAGCATCGACCCGCTGAGTATTTTTTTCGGTGACCCGCAGCAGTGCGACGTGCAGAAGCAGCCGTATGTGATCATTGCCTCGCGCCGCCGGGTGAGCGAGGTGCGGCAGCTCGCAGCGCAGAACGGATGCAGTGCAGAGGCGTGCGGGCGCATCACGCGCGACGAAACGGCGCTTTGCGCCTACGATGCGGAGCAGGCCGAGGTGCGTGACGAAGAAAAATGCACGCTGCTCACCCGGTACTACCGCGTGAACGGGGCGGTGGTGTTCGATCAGGCCACGCGCGGCATGGAGCTGGTGCACGCGCGTCCGCTCACCCCACGCGGGCGGCGCGCGATCACCATGTATCCGGTCGTGCTGATGGTGTGGAAGCCGCGCAAACACTGCATTTTTGGCATCGGCGAGGCCGAGGGGCTCATCCTGAACCAAAAGGCGATCAACTTTAACATGGCCATGCTGCTGCTGAGCGTGCAGCAAACGGCGTGGCCCAAGCTGATTTCCACTCCGGGCGCCATCCGGCAGCCGGTCACGAACGAGCCGGGCGAGCACCTGATCGATTACAGTGCGGGCGGCGGCGGTATCCGCTATTTGAACCCGCCGGCGTTCGGCAGCACGGCGATTCATCTGAGCAGCGCGGTGATGGAAATGAGCCGCACGGTGGCGGGGGTGTCGGAGGTAGCCACCGGCGAAATGACCGGCAGTAATATGGCGGCCAGCGCCATTATTGCGCTGCAGTCGCAGGCGAAAACGCCGATTGAGGAAATTCAGAAGCGCTATTGGAACGTGCTGCGGCAGGTGGGGCGCATTTGGCTGCAATTCATTCAGGCGTACTATGTGTTCGATCGGGCGATCCCCGTGACCGAAAACGGAACGCTGCGGGTGCGGCGGTTCAACGGAGTGCGCAGCGGCGACTTTGCGTTTGATCTCTCCGTGGATGTGGGCGCGTCGGGCGAATACAGCGAGGTGCTCAGCCAGTCCACGCTGGATGCGTTTTTGGCAAACGGCTACATCACGGTGGATCAATACATTGAGCTGGCGCCGAGCAATGTGGTGCCGTTCAAGGAGTGGCTGCGCCAGATGCGCGCCGAAAACCGGGCAAACGAAGCGTCCGCATCGGCCGACGCCGCCCCGACGCCGGATCAAACGCCGCATGCGCGCACCTATCGTCCGCACGGCGCAGATGGGGTGACGCTGCCGGAAATTCCGTCTGCGCGCCGAGTGTAATTTTTTTCATTTACAAGCAACAAAAGGGAGCAATATACGATGATTTACAAATCATGCGGAAACGAAATGTATATTCAGGGCAGCCACATTCGCGTGAGCGGCGATGATTCTGCCGACCGTGAAACGGTGGTGGAGCGCGTGCTGGAATTTGTGTGCCGCAATCCCCAATGCGCCCGGCGCGGCAAACCGGCGGAGGAGGCCATCCGGCTCAACTGAATCGCCGCTGCGGCTGATAAACGGCACCGACCGAAATTCGCCGCAAAAACGGAATTTTAAAAATGAGGTGAGCAAATATGCAGGAACATGAAGCGGAAAACGAACTGCGCCGCGGCCAAACGGACGCGGAAACACGGGCGTTTTCCAAACGGCTGAACGCAGCAAAGGCACAGTGGCGCGCGGAATATGAGCGCCAGCTGCTGAAGCGGCTGCCGCAGGACGCGGCCAAGGCACTGCGCGCGCTGATTGCAGCCGAGGACGGCGCAGCGGCCGCCGCCCGGGCGGATGAAGCGTGTGTCCCCAAGCCCGAAGCAGCCGATGCGGGCGGTGCAGTGGGTGCATCCGAACCCGGCGCGGACATAAACGAAGCGCACGCAGACCAGGCGGGTGCGGACGGAGCAAAAGCGGCCGATGCAGGCGCCACCGAACCCGATGCACCGGCGGCAGACGCGCTGGGCGCACCGGCCGATTCGGCCACGCTCGCGCTGCTGCGGGAGCTGGCGGATTATCGTGACCGCGACGAGGACGCGCGGTTGGCGCAGGATGCCCGCCGCGGCGCGATCTATTGCAGTCTGCGCGGCGAGGTGCAGCGGCTGGCGGACTACGCGCGCGGCCACGGCAGTGAAATGTCGTTGAGCACCGCGTTCAACGCCGTGCTGCTGGAGCATTTGGACGAGCTGCTGCAGGAGGCCGCGGCAAAAAGCGCGCGCGAAGCGGCGGTGCATTACCGCGACAATGCGTGGGCCACGCCCGCGGCGCTGGGCAGCGAAACGGCACACGCGCAGGCGGATTACGGCGCAATGTCGGACGAAGAGTTCGGCCGGGTGCTGCAAAAGGCGCTCAATGGCGAGCTGCGCCGCAGCGGAACCCAAACCGAGAATGAAAAAAGGAGTAATTGAATATGGCAGATGTAACGAATACCATGGCGGCCATTACCGCAGAAAACAAATCGTTTTACGAAAAGGCGCTGCTTCAGCGCCTGACCCCGGAGCTGGTGTATGCCCGCTTTGGTCAGAAGAAAAGCGCGCCGCGCAACGAGGGCAGCACGGTGAACTTTCGCCGGTTCAACTCGGTGGCGGCCAAGACCAGCCCGCTGACCGAGGGGGTAACGCCGGACGGCAGCGCGCTCACGGTGACTGCGGTGAACGCGGCGGTGAAGCAATACGGCGATTTTGTGCGCATTTCGGACATGCTCGATTTGACCGGCATTGACCCGGTGATCACCGAAATGGCACAGGTGCTGGGCGAGTCGGCCGGCCTTGCGGTGGACACCGTGGTGCGCGACGTGGTGCTCGGGGGCACCAGCGTGCAATACGCCAACGGCCGCGCCAGCCGCAAGGCCGTGGTGGCGGGCGACAACCTCACCTCGGCAGAAATCCGCAAGGCGGTGCGCACCCTGCGCAAAAACCACGCAAAGCCCATCGACGGCGGCTTTTATATCGGCATTGTGGACCCCGACACGGCGTATGACCTGATGAGCGACACGCTGTGGCAGGATGTGTCGAAATACAACGGCGGCCAGCAGATTATGAAAGGCGAGATCGGCAAGCTCTGCGGCGTGCGCTTTGTGGAAACCGGCAACGGCAAAACGGTCACGAACGGGGCGGACTCGGGCGCGATCGACCTGCATCAGACCATGATCGTGGGCGCGGACGCCTACGGCGTGGTGGACATTGCGGGCACCTCGAAGCCGCAGATCATCATCAAGAGCACGGAATCCGGCGGCACGGCCGACCCGTTGAATCAGCGCAGCACGGTGGGCTGGAAGGCACTGTTTGCTGCGGTGCGCCTGCAGGAGCTGGCGATGGTGCGCATTGAGCACGCGGTCACGGCGGGCTAATGCCGCCGGGCTTCGGTCCAAAATGCAGCCCGAATGCTGCGGTGCGGGCGCCGAAAAACCGCACCGCCTGAAA
>CAKUME010000048.1 GCA_934667575.1 uncultured Eubacteriales bacterium
GACAAAATGAGTCTGCGCCGCGCGGTTTGCGTGTCGTTTTTCAACGCAGCGATGCGGCACCAATGGCGTTCGGTTCCGCACCGCTGCATTTATTTACAATGCGGCGTCTGCCGGAAGCAGATAACCGGCCTGAACCATCGAATCCACAAAGGCTTGCAGCGCGGTGCGGGCCTGCTCAGCCGGAATGTCGTAATCCGCGCAAATGCGGCGGAGTATTTCGTCGGGGGAATCCTGCTGCGCCAGCAGCGGCCACAGATAGGCCGCTGCCTCGTTGATCATGCGGATATACGGAACCTTGCCGCGGGCGCTGCGGGTGGCAACCAGCAGGTGCTCGCCGCAAACCGCGGTGAGCACCACGCCGGGGCGTGTGCGATATTGCGTCATCCAAGTTTCAGCTCCTTTTCCAATGTGTCGTGCGTCAGGCGGGCGGAATCGGGGTCGCCGCGATTTTGCAGCAGCCACACCGGCACGCGCTGCAGCAGCCGATGGGCCATTGCGGCAATTTGCTGCACCTGCTCCGGTGTGTCCATCGAGGACATAAATTGCGAAAATATACGCACGGCGGCCGCCTGCGGGGGCAGGCGAAGCATGCGGTTTTCGTTAGCCTGCGCGAGCAGAATCACGCCGCCGAGCGGTGCGGTGCGGGCCTGCGCCATGTTTTCTTTTCCGGCCCACGGCGACGGGCACACCAGAATATCGTCCGCACGGAACCGCAGCACCGGCTTGTCGCCGTTGAGCATTTGCACCTCAGGTTCAAACAGATACTTCCAGAGCTTATATTGCGTGGTTTTGCCGGTGCCGCTGGGGGCGGCGAACAGCCATGCTTTGCCGCGCCACTCAAACGCGACGGCATGAAAAATGGCACGGTCAAACGGCAGCAGTGCATCGCAGACCCTGCTGCAAAGCTCGGCTTCCTCCACATAGGCGTCGGTAGGGAGTATTCCTGTATGGGCGAGCGCGGCTTTGTACAGCGGGAACGCCGCGCGGCGCGCGGCATCGGTGACTTCGGCGCGCGCGGCAGGCGCTTCGTTCGACCGAAACGGTGCAAAATACGATTGATAGCCGCTGCACCGCAGCGTAATGCCCACCGGCAGCCCGGCAAGCGAAATGGTGAATTGTTCCATGTTTTTCTCCGAAAAAAGCGGAGGAGCTTGCCGCCCCTCCGCCTGCTTTTGGGTTGTGACCGGCGAGCTTACTTCACGATGTTGCCGTCGTCATCGTAATAGATGGTTTCGCCGCCCGCAATTTGCAGCGCGTGCAGGTTCGGGCGCGGAGGCGCCTTGCCGATAATCACGCCGCTGCCCAGCTGCGCGGCGGCATCATAATGGGTGATATCGTTGATGCCGTAGAGATCCAGCTGATTCTTCAAATTTTTCTGCGCGTTATCGTCGAGCATTGAGGGATTAAAACTGCCCATAACATTTCCTCCTTCCTCAGCCGCTCACCCGTCCGTTGCGATAGGTCAACGTGCGGGGCGTACCGTAGACGGTGGTGCCGTCCTTGGTGACCCAATAGGGCGTAACGGTGATCGAATCGCCGTTTTTAACATTGCGCAGCGCATATTCCGCAGTCATCAGCGGGGCGTTGCGCGCCACGCTGCGGCCAAAGAGCGTTTGCGCATTGGCAACGTACATATAACGCGTGCTGTAATCCGTGACCGGCACAGTCTGGCCGTTGATCACAAAGCCGGTTTCTTTGTAGTCGCGCGCGTCCAATGCGGACACCAGCGAAATGCGCGTGGTGCGGAACAGGCCGAGCGCCGTGTATTTTACACTGAGATACGAATTGCTCACATATTTTGCATACGCATCCATGTTCGCGGTCACATTCGAAAAGTCGGCGGCCACGGTGCAGGCTTCGTCGGTGAACCAGCCGGCAAAGCGCATGCCGCTCGCGCCAATCGGAGCGACCTGATCGGTCACATCGGAGCCGGCGGCAATGTGGTCGATCGTGCGAATCTCGTCGTGATCATGCAGCGTTACCGTATAGGTTTCCGGCTCGGTCGGAGTGGTCGGGGGTTGGGGCACAACCGGAGAACCGTCCGCAGTGAACACGTCGAAAAGCATCAACTTTGCGTTGGAATGAACGGTCACCGCTTCGCACTTCGGTGTAGAAACGTCTTCCTTGTCTTTGGCAAACTGTTTATACAGATCGTTCGGTGCGGAATCTGAGCCTGCGCCCAAATAGCGATTGGTGCGCGTATGGCCGCTGGTCACTTTTACACCGTCCAGCGTGACCCAGTAGGGCGTAAAGGTAATGGTCGCGTCTTTTGCCTGCCAATAGGTGTTTTTATCCATGGCATAGCAGCCAAGATAACCGCTGTGGTTTTGATCGATAAAATCCTCGACCTTGCAGTCAAACCACTTGCTGCTCTTCAGCGGAATGCGGATCTTTTCGTACACCACCGACGTGTGGTCGCCCAAATTCGAATACTTCGTGTAGTTTTCATCTTCGAGAAAATCGGAACCCTGGTTTGCAATCAGCGAATGGTCTCCCACCATAAAGCCGACTTCGCTGTAATTCATCCGATCGATCGCAGTGACCAGATAGAACCCGATCACATCCACATTTGTGGTTGCCGTCCCGTTTTCGAACACGTGCTCCCAGATACTCAGCGTTTTCGGCGAGAGATAAACATCTTCCACTTCCCAGATATAATAGGTTGCGCCCGCCGTGGGGGTGAAGCTCGTCGGATTGCCGCCGTTGAAGGCGGCAACGGTCGTACATGCTTCATTCGAAAATGTGCCGCCGTAGAGGTAACCGGAGGGAACCTGCGCGGTCATATCGAACCCGGCCGCGACCGCATGCGTGTCGGTTTGAACCGCCCGGCCGTTTTGCACATGAACCACCGTGAACTCCTGCGTATAGGCAAACCAAACGTGCTGGTTGGAGCTCGCGGCAGTCAGCGTGATCTGGGCGGAATCGCCTGCCGTCAGCGCGCCGTTGTTCACAATGTAGCTGCCGTAGTATTGATTGCCGTCGATCTCCGCTTTGGTCACGGTGTAGGGAGTGTTGTAGCTCAGGCCGGTGTCGCCGTTCACTGCGAAATACTCCGCCGCTTTCACCTGCTTGGCGAGCGCGGGAGATTCCACGACCATGCCGCTTTCGTTAATGGGTTCGCCGCTGCCGTTCACCAGATAATAGTGAACCAGAATTTTGCCGCCGCCCACGGTCACTTCCGGCTTCGGAAATTCACCGACGGTCGTTTGATCCCGATAGTTGACATAGGTAAACGTTGCTTTTTCGTTGGTCAGCAGCGTTTCACCGGTTTGCGGATTAAAGCCGTCCCGAACGGTAACCTTATATTTCATCACCGGCTTGTCGGCTTCACTGACATTGCCGACCGTCCAGTGGATGCAGCGAGCGGCTGCGTCATAGGTTGCCAAACCTTGGCTGATATACACATCCGCATTGCCTGCGCGATACACCGCCGGATCGGTGGTGATCACCGGCGAAGCGCCGGAAAAGCTCAGCTGCACCTTGTCGCCCATGGTGTCGGCCACGGCGCCGTTTTTCGCGGCAATGGCAATGCTGCCCGCAATGGCGGTGAACGCGTCGGTCAGCTTGGTTTCCACGTTATCGTTGGTGCCGATTGCATAGTAATCCTTCACTGCATCGCTGGCGCAGGCTTTGAGTGTGGCTTCGCCGTTGGTGCCGGCTTGCAGTGCCACGGAATAGATGGTCGTTCCGGCAGCTTTGGCTTGGTTGGCTTCCCAGATGGTGGGCGTGCCGTTGTTGCCGCCACTTTGGATCGGCGTGAGGTTTCCGTCTTTATCCAGCGTCAAATCAGACGTGGCGCCATCAAAGTTATAATAGCCATGCTTGCAATGATGGTATTGCTCGTAGTACATCCAACCGTTGGTTATATTGAAGTTGCTTCCGTTACCAATAATGACATCATACATCGGATGATACGCATCGTATACTTCCGTGTTGGTCTTTTTTCCCCAGTTTGTATAATCTCCTTTGTTTTGAGCTTTGCCCGTATCCGTATGCCACCAGTTGGAACAATTACCATAATAGATATCTTGTTCAATAAACGGATGGCTATATGTCGGTTCTCCATCGGACAGAATCACAATGTTTTTCAAGCCGGCGGTGGATTGGTTCAGCAGCTCCTGCGCCGTGTGAATGCCGGCCTGCTGGTTCGTGCCGCCGTTCGCGTAGGTTGCATTATCCACAGCGGTCTTAAAAGCGTCCAATTCATCTGCGGTGAAAAAATGCCCGTTGTTGTAGGCCGTCGCGGTATCCACATACGTTACGATCGCAATGCGGGTGGCGCTTCCTTCCTCCAGCAGCTTTTCGCCAAATGCCTTGGCCGCCTTGCGCGTGTTCGTCAGCTTGGTGCCTTCCATGCTGCCGGAACAGTCAATGACCAGCACCACATCCGATGTAGTCCGATAGTTCTTGCCCTGAATGTCGAGCGTGACTTCCCAGAGGTTATCTTTTCCGTCAATGGCCTCTGCGTCTTTGCCGAACTTAATGGAACCCTCGTCGGGCCAAACCGGCAGGTCATTTTCCGCCGTTGCCGCAGCACCGGTGCCGGTGTCCTCGGCGAACGATGCAGCCGGAATCACCGTCAGCACCATCAACAGCGCAAGCAGCAGAGCGGAAAACCGTTTTGCCTTTGAATGTCGTTTCATGTCATCGTTCCTCCTTGCTTTTGGCATTTGCCAAAAAAATGTATGATAAAAGGGATACAATTGCCTTGTTTGAACGGGACAAAATCCGCATTATGGCAATGCGTCCCATTTGACAACGCCTATTCTACCATAGAAATTGGGAATATTCAAGGGGTAAAATGCGAAATTTAGAAAAGATTTGAAGCAATATTATAGTTGCACATAAATTCCAAATGTATATATTTGACCAATGCAAAACTTTCAAATCTTTTTGGCCTGCAGCGCCGTGTCATCCGCCATGCCCATGTCGGATTCCGCTTCGGCGATCACCTTGCGCACCAAATTGCGCGCCGCCGTTTGCAAATCCAGCTGGAGCACCGCGCCGATCAGCTTTTCCTGTTTTTCGTCCGGCACGCGGAACATGGTGAACACACACCCCAAAAAACGCCGCACCTTGCGCTCCATGGTAAAATACATATCACAGGGGCGGGCCGAAAACCCGCGCATGATGCCGCCCGAGGCAATCTCCATTTCGTAAAAATCCTTGAGCTCCGCGCCGGGCATATAGGGTGCAAATGTGTGCATCAGCCGCTCTGCCATGTGGCGATAAATGAACTCGGACGTGGTGGGCAGCGAATAGGCGGCGGTGTATGCGCTGCGCACCGATTCCGACAGTTCGGTGATGTGCAGCTGCAGCGCGCATTCGGCTGCATACACGAGCAGCGGGTCGGTGCGGCTGCCCAGCGTGTGCTCCGCCTGCGCAAACTGCCCGGCAAACATGCGATTCGTCAAAAATAGCAGCAGTGCTTCTTTGTTATCGAACACAGAAAAAAACGCCGACGGCGCATAACCGGCGGCCTTGGCAATGGCAATGGTGGAGGTGGCCTCGTAGCCATTCTCCAAAATTAACCGGATCGCCGCCCGAACCATTTTATTGCGCCGTGCCATTCCCTTGGCTTGAATGCCGCGCTGCATGGCAATCGCCCCCGTTCATCGAAAAAATGAGTATACTCATATTTATAATTATAATAACACAAATTTCTTCAAAAAGCAAGAATGCACAGGTAAAATTTTTTTGAGCTGTAAACCATGCGATGATTTACCATAACAATTTTCCGAATGAGCGAATTTCGCCGAAAATAATACGCATTATGCGCGAATTTATCACGTTATTTGGCCGTGCCGGGTTGACGGAATGCTCGTTTTCGAGTATACTGAAAGGACAAACGGAGAAGAGAAGAGGGAACGTTCATGAAATCCAAACCCACCCGGCAGCGCGTGGCGCTGATTCGGGACTTTTTGCGCGGGAGCAAGCGCTGGTTTGTGCTGGCTATCCTGCTGGCCGGGCTCACCGCGCTCGCAGATATGCTCCTGCCGCAGATCATTCGTGCTGCGCTCGACAACTGCATCGGCGGTCAGCCCGCGAATTTTCCGCCATATGTTATGGCGCTGGTCGCGCGCGTGGGCGGGTTTGCCTATCTGGGCGCGCACCTGTGGATCATGGCGGCGGCGGTGCTGGCCGTCACGGCGGTCAAGGTGGCGGCGCAATACGGCTTTCGCGTGTGCAACACGGTTGCGTCCGAAACGCTCGTGAAGCGCATGCGCGACACGCTCTATTGCCGCATTGCACGGCTGCCCTATGCGTGGCATATGCAGAACAAAACCGGCGATATTATCCAGCGCTGCACCTCGGATGTGGACACCGTGAAGAACTTCGTCTCGGAGCAGCTCACGTCCATTTTTCGCATTGTGCTGATGCTGGCGCTGTCCATTGCGTTTATGCTCACCATGGATCCCGCGCTCACGGGCATTGCGCTCATCATGATGCCCGTGATTCTGGGTTATTCCATGGTGTTCCACCGAAAGATCGGCGCGGGCTTTGAAAAATGCGACGAAAACGAAGGCAAGCTTTCGGCCATGGCGCAGGAAAACCTGACCGGCGTGCGCGTGGTGCGTGCATTTGGCCGCGAGCGGGCGGAGCGCGACCGATTTGAAGCGCAAAATGAATACTACACCGGTCTGTGGGTGAATTTGGCCAAGGTGATGAGCCGATTCTGGGCGACCTCCGATGTGCTCGCGGGGGTGCAGGTGATGCTGATCGTGGTGTTCGGCGCCGTGTTCTGCATCCGCGGCCGAATGACTGCCGGTGAATACGTGGCGTTTATTTCCTACAATTCCATGCTCGTTTGGCCCATCCGGCAGCTTGGGCGCATGATCTCCGAGCTGAGCAAGGCGGGCGTGTCCATTGACCGGCTCGCGGCCATTGCCAATGAACCCGAAGAGCGTGACCGCCCCGGTGCGATCGATGCCGATATGACCGGCGATATCGCGTTTGAACACGTTTCGTTTGCTTATCCCGGCGTGCCCGAGGTGCTGCACGACGTGTCGTTCACCGTGCCGTCCGGCACCACGCTCGGCATTTTGGGCGGCACGGGCAGCGGCAAATCCACGCTGATGCTCCTGCTCGATAAGCTCTACGATCTGCCCGAAGGCAACGGCCGCATCACGGTGGGCGGCGTGGATGTCCGCGAGATCCGCACGGCGCACCTGCGCCAAAACATTGGCCTGGTGCTCCAGGAACCGTATCTGTTTTCGCGCACACTGGGCGAAAATATCGGAATTGCGGCCGAAAACCTGCCCGAAGCGGAGCTGCGGGCGGCCGCCCATGCAGCGTGCCTCGATGAAACCATCGAGGGCTTTGCAGCGGGCTACGA
>CAKUME010000049.1 GCA_934667575.1 uncultured Eubacteriales bacterium
ACATCCAGCCGGGCGATTTCGGCTTCGGCCGCCTGCTGCGACGGAAACTTCAATTTTTCGGCAAGCGCAGCCATGCGTGCCGCGCATAGCTTTTGGTCGCTTTCGGCAGCGGCTTGTTCTTTTTCGGCCGCCATGCACCGATTGCGGAGCGTATCGAGCTCCGTCTCTTTTTGGGGCACGAGCGCATCCAGCGCCGCTTTGCGCTGCACACGCGCATCGGCCTGCGCAAGCTGTGCGTTCAGCGCCGTGCGCGCATCGGCGGCGGCTTGTTCGGCGGCCAGCCGCTTGGGCTTGATCTCATCCAAGGTTTCGGCGCCAAACAGCTCGCGGGCGGTTTCAATCAGTGCGGTTCGCCGGGCTTCCGCCATCGCGCCCATGCGGCCCGCCGCTTCGCTGGCTTCCGCCATCGCCTGTTCGGCCTGCTCGGCGGCGGTTTTGGCGCGCAGAAGCTCCGCCCGCGAGGGCGCTTGCGCCGACTTGTGCGCGGGATGCGGGTGCACGGTGGCGCCGCACACCGGGCAGGGTGTGCCGGCGGTCAGCGCCTCGGCGAGGATGCCCGCCTGCTCGTCGAGATAGGCGCGATGTTTGGCGTCGTAGTCGTCCTTTTTGGCCTGTGCAGCGGCGGCTTGCGCGCGGTAGGCCGCCTGCGCGGCGGCTTGCTCCTTTTGCAGCGTGCCCAGCTCGCGCACCTTTTTTCGAAAATCACTCAGCGCGCCGCAGCGCGTGTCGAGCTTTTCGCGCGCCGCGTCGAGCCGGGCTTTGTCGGTACCGGCGGTTTCGAGCGAACGGGCTTCCGCCCGCAGCTGCGCCAATGCCGTGCTGCACTGCGCGGCCTTTTCGTTGTCGGCCGCCAATTGGGCGGATCGCGCGCGAATGGTTTGCACTGTTCGGTCAAAGCGGGTGCGCATGGCTTCCAGCTCGGCGTAATCCGGGAGGGCGGCGCGCAGCGCGGCAATGGCCTCGGCCATGGGCGCGGCGGCTTCGGCCTGTGCGCGGGCGGCGGTGCGCTGTGCGTCGAGCGCTTGGCGCTGCTGCATCGCATGGTCGCGCTCCAAAACGGCGGCCTGCCGCGCCGCTTCGGTTTCTTGCCGCGCCTGCGCCTGCGCCAGTCGGCCGGCCGTCTCTTCAATCGCACGGTCCAATTGGGCCGTTTCCGTTTGGCGGCGCGATTGCGCGGCATCGTCCCGCGCAATCAGCGTTTGGAGCAGCCGGACTGCGTCGGCCGGGGGCAGCTCGCCCCGCTGCGCCTGTGTTACTTGGGCGCACAGCGCGTCGTCGGGGGCGCAGCACATTCCGGCGGCGTATTGCCGAATGCTTTGCTGCGCGGCGGCGTAATCGGCGCCCAGTCGGGCCGATTCGGCCTTGAGCTGTTCCTGAAGCCGGGCGTAGCGCTGCGTGCGGAAAATCTTTTGAAAAAGCGCGGTTTTTTCCTTTGTGTCGGCAAACAGGAGCTTCAAAAAGTCGCCCTGCGCGATCATGGCAATTTGGGTGAACTGATGATAGTCCACCCCCATAATGTCCCGAATGGCCGCGTCCACATCCTGCGGCCGGGTAAGCACGCGGCCGTCCGGGTAATGCAGCTCCGCACCGGGCTTTTCAACGGTGAAGCCGTCCCCGCGCAGCTTGGGACGCCGATATTCCGGATTGCGCCGCACCGTGTAGAGCTTGCCCGCGTATGCGAACACCAGCTCCACTTCGGTGCGTGCGTCGGGCGCCGCGTATTTGGAGCGGAGCATGCCGGCGTCGCGTGCATCACCGCTGGCCAGCCCATAGAGCGCAAACGCAATGGCATCGAATATCGTGGTTTTGCCCGCGCCAGTATCGCCGGTGATCAGATAAAGCCCGCGCGTGCCGAGCCGGTCCAGCTCCAACACGGTTTTTTGCGCATAGGGCCCAAACGCAGACATGGTGAGTCGAATCGGTCTCATTGCGCGCCCTCCCATACTTTTTCGATCAGCTGGGCCACCCATTCGGTCTGTTCGGCCGACATGGGCGCGCCGTTTTGCTTTTCGTAAAATTCACCGAACAGTGCAAGCGGGCTTTTGCGTTCCGCACCGGTTCCGTCGGGCACCGCGGTGCTGCGGGTACGCCGGTTATCGTAGTCCAGCTTCATCAGGTTGTGATAGATCACCCGCAGCCGGGCCAGCGCTTCGGGAATATCGTTTTCGTCGGTGAGCGTAATGTGCACATAATCGTTGGGATAAGAGGTGTTCGCATAAAACGTCCGCGCGGTGAGCGCCGCATAACTGCCCCGCAGCTCCGTCATTTCGTGCAGCGGCACCAGCGGCACCGTGCGCACCTCAATCGTGCCTTTTGCGCCCAGCTCCGCCACGGTAACGGATTTGTCCATGTGCGCTTCGGAAAACGAATATTTCAGCGGGGAGCCGCAGTAGCGGATGCGCGGCGTGCCCACGTTCTGCGGCCGGTGAATGTGGCCGAGCGCCACATAGTCAAATCCGTCGAACACCGAAGCGTCTACATTATCGGCCCCGCCCACCGAGAGCTCCTCCGATTCGGTGCGCAGTGCGCCGGTCACAAACTGGTGCGTGACGAGCACATTCCGCGCGCCGGGCGTAGGCGCCATTTGGTGAATCGCGGCGCGTACCGCGTCGGTGTATGATTCGATCGGCGTGTCCGCAAAAAAACGGCGCACACCGGCGGGCTTCACAAACGGAAGCATATAGATATATACCGACCCCAGCGCATCATGCAGCGCGATGGGGGTGACCTGTCCGTTATAAACGGGGGCAAAATGGATGCCGCTGCGGTCGATCAACCGGCCGCCAAACGCCAGCCGCTCGGGCGAATCGTGGTTTCCGCTGATGATAAACACCGGCAGCGCCCGCGCGGCGAGCTGCACCAAAAAATCGTCAAACAGCTGCACGGCCTCGGCGGGCGGCACAGGCTTGTCGTACACATCGCCTGCAATCAGCACACCGTCCGGCTGCTCGTCATCCGCCACTTCCAGAATCCGGCGCAGAATGAACGCCTGATCCTCCAGCATGGAATATTCATTCACTTTTTTGCCGAGATGCAGATCCGACAGGTGAATCAGTTTCATAGCGGTCTCCTTTCGGTTTTGTGAGAATTGCTCGCATTTGTACTATACCATAATTCGGCGAACTTTTCAATCCTCTGCGCCGCAATTTCCGGCAGGCGGCGGTGAGCTCTCATATGTGCGCAAAGCCCGGAACCCTTTTCGGTCCGGAGCGGATGAAAAGGATTCCGGGCTTGCATTTTTTGCATGGCGTGGGATGCAGCCGCTGCGGTGATCGGCAAAGCATCCGGCGGCGCGGGCATGGCGGCCGCCCCGCCGAAAAAACGAAATTTTTATCTGCGCCTTTTGGCAAACATCAGATTCATGCCCACATACAGCGCAATGGCGACCCCGATGGTGATCATCAGCACGAGATACATGGAGCCGATCGTCACCTTGCTGCCCAAAAAGGAAAGGTTGCAGTCTACGCTGTCGCGGATCGCTTCCACCACTTCGGGCGGAAAGCCCAACCCGCGCATTTCTTCAAACACCCCGCGCATGGCATGGTTTCGCAGCAGACTGGTGCCGTAGGTGCCAGGCAAAAAAGAAATCACCTTTTGCAGCCCATCCGAAAAGTTGGAAATGGGCATATACGCCCCGCAGACAAAACCGTAGCCCGCACTGATCACGGTGCCCACCGCACTGGCCTGCCCTTGGGTGGACAGCGGAAAGATGATGCAGGAAGAAAGAGCCGTGCCAAACAGCACCAGCAGCACCACATCCAGCACCAGCGCGGCAATATCCCGGGCGGTCAAAAACCAGCCCACCTTAGCCAGATAAACGAGACAAACGCCCAGCGCGGCAAAGTTGATGATCAGCGTGGAAATCAGCGTGGAAACATAATAGCTCAGTGCCAGTGTGCCTGGCTTTACCGGCGCAATGGTCAAATCCTTTTTTGCGCCGCTGATCTTATCCTGCACCATCAAAAGATTGGAGCAGAATGCAACGGTTACGCAGCTCACGGCCAGCAGGGAGGAAACCAGCTGCCCGCCCACGCAGCCCCACAGCACTTGGTCGGACACCGATGCGCCCGCGGCCTCCAGCGCGGAGCGAAAGCTGCTCTCATAAACATTGGCCAAAAAGGTGCTGTATAGCACCAGCAGGATCAGCGGTGTAATGAGCGAGGTGAAAAACGTGCCCTTATCCTTGAAATAGAGCTTGGTATTGCGCCGAATCAATGCAGCGAGTTCCGTCATTTTTCTGCACCTCCCGCCAGTTTCTTCCCGGTCACGGCCAGAAACACATCGTCCATTTTTCCTTTGGTAATTTCGTAATCCTGAAACACTTCCGGATATTTCAATATTAAGCGCGTTGCCGCCGCGGTGTTGGGCACCGACACCCGGAACGCATCCAAAACGGCTTCGTAGGGCGCACCGAGCTTTTGAATCGCCGCTTCCTCCTGCCCGTAGATGGTGATGTAATCTCCGGTATAGGTGTTTTTCAGCGTCAGGGGCGTGCCCTCGGCGGCAATTTTGCCGTGATCCAAAATCACCACAAAGTCGGCGTCCGCCGCTTCCTCCATGTAATGGGTGGTCAAAAACACGGTGAGATTGGTTTCGCGGCGCAACCGATCCACCACATTCCACAGCAGGTTCCGGGTTTGCGGGTCCAGACCGGTGGTGGGTTCATCCAGTACCAAAATTTTGGGCTGATGCAGCAGCGCCCTTGCAATATCGATCCGGCGCCGCTGGCCGCCGGAGAGCTTGCCCACCGGGCGCTTCAGCAGATCCGCAAAATCCAGCAGCTCCGCCAACTCGGCCAAGCGCGACCGGAAGCTTTTTCCGTGTATTCCGTAGAGCGCCGCCCGGCTTTGCAGATTGTCCCGCACCGATAAGTCTTTATCCAGCACCGAGCTTTGGAACACCACGCCCAGGCTGCGCTTGATGGCGCTTTCGTCGGCATCCAGATCGGTGCCGCAAATGCGCACCGTGCCGCCGTCTTTGGGCAGCTCGCCGCAAAGAATGTTGATGGTGGTGGACTTGCCCGCGCCGTTCACGCCGAGAAAAGCGAACAGCTCGCCCTCCTTCACACGAAAACTCAGGTCGTCCACCGCCTGCACCTTGCCGAACCGCTTGCTTAAATGCTCAATTTGAATCAAATCGCTCATATTTGTGACTGTTCCTTTCTTTCCGCCCGGTTTCCGCCCAAAACGCATCGGCGCGGAGCCATATGCCGGCCATCCATTATTTTACGGGTGCGCAGGCTCCCAAAAATCTCTCCGGCACTGAGATGGCGTGATTCCCTCGGATTTTGTTTGAGCCATTCGGTTTTCACAGTGAAGCCAAACGCTTGCAGCCGTGGTCCCGCAGCCACTGCCAAAGCAGGGCGCACAAGCCCAGCGTGGCGGCGCCAAAGAGCGCCATATATCCCGCAAAACCCAGTTTCCATCCGCTCAGCAGCCAAAATCCCGCGCAGAGCAGGGCGGCATAGACAAAACCGCCGAACAGCGTGAACACCACGGCCATGTTTTGCTTGATGGGGGTGGTCTCACTGACCCATGTCAAATTTGCTCGGATCAAGCCCAAAAACAGAGCGAACAGCGCGGAAAACAGCACATAGGCCAGCGCAACAAATGCCGAAAACAGCATTTCCACCACGGAATAGGGATAAATGCACCACATGCAGACCAGGCAGAAGCAAACGGGAAGTGCAGTCAGCCAGAGCTGCACGCTCAGCTTGGCCCGCAGCACCTGCCCGGGCGTGACCGGCAGAGACTGCATGAGCCAAAAGTTTTTGCCCTCCAGCGAGACCGAAGGCACCGCCATATTGTTCATGGATGCCAGCAGGCAGACCAGCGCGCAAAGCAGCAGCGGCATGCATCCGGTCCGCAGCCCCATCGCTTCGTTGAGCGCCGCAATCACGGCGCCGCCTTTCCAAAGCAGCAGCACACCGCCCACCGGCAGCAGCAGCGTGCCCAGCCCGCAGTTGAGCATGTAGATCGGGCTGGACAAAAAGCGGCCAAATTCCTTTGCGCGAAGCGCTGCGGGCACGCTTTTCTGCTTGCTTGGGGTTTGCTTGCGCACCCGTTTTGCGGCCGGACCGGAAGCGGTGGCAATTTTGAGAAAGCTGCGGGAAATGGCTGCCCAAACCAGCGCGAAAAGGGCCAAAATTGCCGCGGAAACCACCAGCATGGCCATCGCATCGCCGATGCCGACCCGGCCGAACAGATATAACGGATAAGCCGAGCTTTTAATTTTTGCGCCATATGCGGCGGCGTTGGCCACTAAGTCCAAAATCAGCTGCTGCGCCTTATAGTAGAAGAAATAATATCCGCCCAAGAAGACCAGTGAGATCACAACGGTGATCAAGCTCTTGTTTTTCAGCTTCAGGCTGATTTTCGCCACGACCCATCCCAAAGCGCAGGACAGGGTCAGCACAAAAACGGAGATCAGCAGCATCAGCAGCAAACCGCCCAGCACCGTGCCGACCGACAAAGAACCTTTGATCCAGTAAACCACGACTGCGGGCAGGATCACGACCGAGGAATACATGGCGCCGATGAGGTAAACGGTTAAAAGCCGGGAAGCCATCAGCACATTCACCGGAATGGGCAGCGAAAGCATCAGGTCGTTGTCCTTGGGCAGATACAGGGAAGCGTAGGTGTTAAAAACGCTGCCGAAAGCACCCAGAAAAACCGCCAACGAGCCCATCAGCGCAAAATAGAGCCAGCCTATATCGGCCGCCGCCAGCGGCTCGCAGATGGCCAGCGAAAGCGCGATAAACATTCCGCCGACCAAACCGACCATGAGCAGGACGAACAGAAGAATATAGGCCGCAGTGCCCGCCTTGGAGCGGGCGTGGTTCTTTTTGGGGTCATAAAAGTAGCTGCGAAATATTTCCGCAATCTGCTTTTTCAAAAGAAGCTTCAGCATGATTCGCCCTCCAGTTCAAGGAATACGGCTTCCAGAGAGTCGTCGCCCCGAACCTCTGCCATGGTGCCGGAACGGATCAGCTTGCCGCTCTTGATGATTGCCACCTTGTCGCAGAGCTTTTCGGCCACCTCCAGCACATGGGTGGAAAAGAAGATGGCGCCGCCCGCGTTGCAAACGTCGCGCATCATGCCTTTGAGCAGGTGCGAGGCGGTGGGATCCAGCCCCACGAAGGGTTCATCCATAATAATCAGCTTTGGCTGATGCAGCCAGGCTGCAATAATTGCCAGCTTTTGCTTCATACCGTGCGAGTAGGCGGCAATGGGCTGCGCCAGATCGGCGGTCAGCTCAAATGCGTCGGCGTATTGATGAATCCGCGCCCAACGGTCTTCGGCACTCACACCGAAAATATCCGCAATAAAATTC
>CAKUME010000050.1 GCA_934667575.1 uncultured Eubacteriales bacterium
CCGATGAGCTCATAGAGCACACTCGACGCGAGCACCACGGTTTCGAGCGCGCTGCCGAGCGCGCCGCCCAGCGTGCGCGCGCCCATGGCCGCCAGACCAATGGCCACGCCCGCCTGCGGAATGAGTGCCAACCCCAGGTAATTGCGTACCTCTTTGGGTTTGTGCACAAACAGGCAGCCCAAAAACGCACCGGCATATTTGCCCACAATGCGCACTATAAAGTAGGTAACGCCCACCACCAGCAGCGGCGTGGTGCCCACCGCACTGCTGGTGTCCACCAGCACATCGAGCTTAAAGTTCAGGCCCGACCGCACAAAAAACAGCAGCAGGATGGGCGGGCTGAAATAGTTCAGCTGCTTAAAGAGCTTATCGTCGTTCGTAATGTTGATATACACGGTGCCCATGGCCATGCAGCCCAGCAGCGGCGAGGTGTCCAGCAGCGCGCAAATGCCGCAGAACGCAAACAGCAGCGCGATGGAGATAATGAGCCGGTTGTCGGTGGAACGTTTTTGGGGCATCAGCAGCCGCATGAACAGGCCGAACAGCCCCCCCAGAACCAGCACACCCAGATTGGAGATCATGGGCAAAACCACATGCCGCGGCTCAAACCCGCCGCTGCCCGCCGAGGCCAACGCAATCGAAATGGCGATGCTGTATGCCACCAGCCCCACCACGTCGTCCAGCGCGACCACCTGAAGCAGTGTGTCCACAAAATCGCCCTTTGCGCCGGTTTGGCGGATGGTCATAATGGTGGATGCCGGCGCCGTTGCCGCGGCCAGTGCGCCCAGCACCACCGAAAACGACAAATTCAGCCCCAGCAGATAGTAGCACACCAAAAAGATCAAAACGGACGCAAGGCATGCTTCCAGCACGGTGATGATCGCGACCTTTGCGCCGTTTTTACGCAGGGTTTCCAGCCGGAAAAATTCGCCGGTGCTGAAAGCGATAAACGCCAGCGCAATGTCCGACAAAAAGTCCATGCCGCTGATCACCGAAACCGGGATCATCTTCAGGCAATACGGCCCGAGCAAGATGCCGGTCAGAATATAGGCGGTCACGTTCGGCAGCCGGAGCCACTTGGTCAGCCGGGTCATTGCAAACCCGCAGAACAGCATCAGCGCGATCGAAATAATAATCACCGCCACCGGTGATTTATCCTGAAGCGCAGCATAAAAATCGAACAATCCAAAAGCCCCTTTTCGTAAATTTTCCTTGCGGAATAATGGAATCTATGATATACTAAATTTATCATAAAGTCAAATTATATTTTTTCAGGCTATGATTCCATAATTTTATACAGGAGCAAAAACGACTATGATCGATGCAAAAGCCGAAACGCTGCTCGCAGTGGCGCAGCAGCAGAATTTTACACGCGCGGCGCAGCAACTCTCGCTCACCCAGCCCGCCGTGAGCCATCACATCCGCCAGCTGGAAGAAGAGCTGGGCGTGAAGCTGTTTGTGCGCGGACGCGGCGAGCTCAAGCTCACCGGCGAGGGCGAAATTGTGCTCAGTTACGCCAAGCGGATGAAGGCCATGGACGCTCGCCTGCGCCAGGAATTGGCCGATTCGGAGCGCCACATCACGCGCCTGCGCATTGGCATCACCCACACCTCCGAGAGCAACCGCACCACCGAGGTGCTTGCCAAATGCGGCCAAATGGACCATGGCATCAGCATAACAATCATTACGGACACAATAAAAAATCTTTATACCATGCTCGAAAATTATGAGCTGGATCTGGCAATTGTGGAGGGCACGCCGAGCAATCCGGCGCTGCATTCGCTCATGCTCGACACCGACTATCTGGTGTGCGCCATGTCCAACCGCAACCCACTGGCCCATCATTCAATGGTCACGCTCACGGAGCTCAAGCGCGAGCAGATGATCCTGCGCCTGCCCACCTCCGCCACGCGCATGCTGTTTGATTCCACACTCGAGAGCATCAATGAATCCATCGACCAGTTCAATGTCATTTTGGAGGTGGATAATATCGCAACAATCAAAGACCTGATCAGAAAAGACATGGGGGTGTCCATTTTGCCGCGCAGCGCCTGCATGGACGAGGTGCGCAAGGGAAAAATGACGGTGCTGCCTATCGAAAACCTGAGCATGGTGCGCGAAACAAAAATCGTTTACCACGCCGACTTTATCCATCTCGACATTCTGCAGGAAATCATTCGTCAGTATCACGATACCGCCAAAGGGGTCTGACATTCGATCAGACCCCTTTGGCGTGTGGCGCGACGCCGATCCTGTTCATTTTTCTTTGCGCGCAACGGTGCGGAACGTTTTTTCGATCATGCAGATCATCAGCACAATAAACACCGTTAAAAACAGCGGCAGCCCCCGCAGACCAAACCGATTGGCGATCAGCCCGAACACCGGCGGCATAAACGTGGAGCCCACATAAGCGCTTGCCATTTGGATGCCGATAATCGCCTGCGAGTTTTCCGCGCCGAAGTTTGCGGGCGTGGCATGAATGATGCTCGGATAGATCGGCGCAAAGCCCAGCCCAATAATCACGAATCCCGCAAGCGACGGCACTGCCGACGACACCGGCAGAAAAATGCACACGATGCCCGCCGCCGCAATGGCGGTGCCCATGCGAATGCGCTGCAGATCGGTGATCCGCTCGGCCAGCAGCCCCGAAATAAACCGCCCCACGGTGATGCCGATGAAAAACAGTGAGGCGAACGCCGCCGCCGTTGCTTCCGGCACCGCCCGCACACGCACCAGATAACTGCTTGCCCAAAGCATGACCGTGGCTTCGGCGGAGCAGTAGGCGAAAAAGCCGGTGAGCAGAAACGGCACGCCGCGAATGCGCAGCGCCCCGCGCAGCCCAACCGCCGACGCATCCGGCTGTGCATCGGCGGCAGCGGCATGCACGCGCCAAAGCGGAAGCGTGAGCACCAGCACCAATGTGATGCCCATCTGAATCAGCGACACCGTGCGGTAGCCGCTGGGCCAGGAACCGTGCCGCAGCGCAGCGCTCATGATATAGGGGCTGATGATCGTGCCCACGCCCCAAAAGCAGTGTAGCCAGCTCATGTGGCGCGCGGAGTAGTGCAGCGCCACATAGTTGTTCAGCGCCGCGTCGATCGCGCCCGCGCCGAGCCCATAGGGAATCGCCCACAGGCAAAGCATCCAAAATGCCGACGCCGTGGAAAAGCCGAACAGCGCAGCCGCCGTGAGAAACACGCTCACCGCCGTGACGATGCGCGCGCCGAGCCGCCGCGTGAGCCGATCGGAAAGCAGGCTCGAACAAATGGTGCCGCCCGAGATGATCATCGTCACGATTCCGGCATAAGAGATCGGCACGCCAAACTGCGGCTGCATGACCGGCCATGCCGACCCGAGCAGCGAGTCCGGCAGCCCCAAACTGATAAACGCCAAATAAATCACGGCGAGCAGCAGCGACGCCATGAACCATTCCCCCTTTATTGCTTTTGCGCGCATGATCCTGCGCGAATTTTCGCGCCTTAGTGTATCACATTCCGCCGCAAAATGCAAGCGAGATTTTCGCATCAATTATGTTCGGCGCAAATCGACAAAACAATTGACGAGCCGCGCCGGAATATGCTATACTGAATACAATCAACATTCCGTATTCACACCAGAGAACAAGAGGGGACGAGAAAAGATGATTCATTCCGGCATGAAAAAAGTTGCGGCAGGCATGGGGTTACAAGAGAAAAACGGCGTGGCGTTCGGCTCCGTGCAGGGATATATGATCACCCTGCGCGAAGCGGCAGGCTACAAAATTGTCGGCATTTCCGCCCGAACCGCAGACGAAAATGCGGCGCAGGCGCTGCGCGAATTTTTGCTCGGCGCGGCGTTCCGCAAGCAGTATCGCGTGCAGAATGCAGCGGTGACCGGATGGCGCACCGATGTGTTTTTTCAGAATGTCGCTTCCAATCAACGTCTGCCTGAGGCCGTGAATGCGATTCTCGCCAAAATGCAGGAGCTCGGCGCGGTTCCGGCGGATTGCTGCCCGGTGTGCGGCCAGCCGTTTGCAGAAGACGACACCCGGATGCTGCTCGATGGCTGCGTGATGCGCGTGCATGCGGGATGCGCGGTGCAGCTGGAGCAGCAGCACTACGCGCACCGCGAAGAGGTCAAAGCCTCCGGCAGCGTGGCCGAAGGCGCCGTGGGCGCGGTGCTGGGCGGCATTGTGGGCGCCATTCCGTGGGCCGTTGCGTTCTTCTTCGGATGGTTCGTGGGCTGGCTCGGTTTTTTGATCGGTGCGGCGGCGCAAAAAGGCTATGATCTCTGCAAGGGCAAGCAGACGCGCGCCAAGGCGGTAGTAGTCGCCGTGGCGGTGTTGGTGTGCGTGGTGGCGGCGGAATATGGCGCATATATCGCCGCACTGTGGCATCAGTGCCAAACCGATCCGGAATTGGCGGAGTATTCATTCCGCTTTCGCGATATGTTCCCGCTCCTGCATCGTGTGCTGGCCAACGATTCCGCCACGCGGCTCAATATGATTCGCGATGTGGTGTTGGGCTGGTTGTTCGCCGGTCTGGGCATTTTCCGCTCCATTCAGAATATTTTTGCAAACACAGCCGACCGTGCGCCGGTGCGCATGGACGGATAATGCATGGATTTGAAGATACAGGAGCCGCGCAAACCGCGGTGAAAATGAAAGGATAAAGCGAAAATGACATTTGAAATTCAGGGGAAAGATTTTTGCATCAACGGTGCGCCCGTTAAGCTGATTTCCGGCGCGGTGCATTATTTCCGCAATATGCCGGACACATGGCCCGATATTTTTGCCAAAATGAAGGCGCTGGGCTGCAACTGCGTGGAAACCTACTGCGCGTGGAATTTGCATGAGCCGGAGCCCGGCCGGTTCGATTTTTCCGGCCGGCTCGATATCGAAGCGTTCCTGCGCGCGGCGCAGCAGGCCGGGTTGATGGCGATTGTGCGTCCCGGCCCTTATATCTGCGCCGAGTGGGAATTCGGCGGTTTGCCGTGGTGGATCCAGCGCGACGAGCAAATGGAAATTCGCTGCATGAACACTGCCTATATCCATCATTTTGACCACTATCTGGACGAGCTGCTTGGGCGGCTGCGGCCGCTGCTGGTGACCAACGGCGGCCCAATCATCATGATGCAGTGCGAAAACGAATACGGCTACTACGGCGACGATAAGGATTATCTTTGCTATCTGCGGGACGGATACCGCCGCCGCGGCATTGATGTGCCGCTGTTCACTTCGGATGGCAGCGGACGCGACAACCTGCTCGACGGCACCATTCCGGGCTGCTTATCCACGCTGAACTTTGGCAGCCGCGTGGACGAAAACTTTATCAATCACGATGCGATGTTCCCCGATTCGCCCAAAATGTGCATGGAGATGTGGGACGGCTGGTTTGACGCCTGGGGCGATGAGGCGCATCACACTACCGATGCGGCGGTGTATGCATCCGTGGTGAACGATATGCTCCGCAAGGGCAGCCTGAATATGTATATGTTCATCGGCGGCACGAACTTTGGTTTCACCAGCGGTGCGAATCACTACGGAAAATTTGCGCCGGATGTAACCAGCTACGACTACGATGCGCTGCTCACCGAATGCGGCGACGTCACGGAAAAATATCGTGCGGTGCGTGCGGTGATCCAATCCCACACCGCGCAGCCGCTGCCGCCGATTCCGGCCGACCGCGAAAAGACCGCTTACGGCCGTGTGGCGCTCACCGAGTGTGCCGACCTGCTTGAGCAGATGGATGCGCTGGCTCAGCCGATTCACAGCGATGTGCCGCGTGCAATGGAGGAATACGGCATTGGCTACGGCTTTATTGCCTATCGGACCCGGCTGCGCCGCGACTATCCGGAATCGGAAATCTCGTTTGCCGAGCTGGGTGACCGTGCACAGGTGCTCGTCAACAACCGGCTGCAGGGAATCGCCTATATCAACGACGAAATGAAGGTGCCGTTCACCGCGCATGCCGGCGACACGCTCACCGTGCTGGTGGAAAACATGGGACGCGCCAACTTCGGCGAAAAAATGATGCGCCGCAAGGGCCTGCCCGGACGCGTGCTGCTGGGCGGCCGCATTCATTTTTCGTGGGACGTGTATCCGCTGCCGATGACCGATCTTTCTGCGCTTCGGTTCGGCCCGTGCGGCGACTCCGCGCCCGAAACGCCCACCTTCTATCGCGGAAAATTTCGTGTGGAACACCCGGCCGACACATTTTTGCGGCTCGATTCGTTCCGCAAGGGTTTTGTGCTCATCAACGGCTTCAACATTGGCCGCTACTGGGCGGTGGGACCGCAGAAAACGCTTTATGTGCCTGCGTCGCTGCTGCGGGCAGGCGAAAACGAAGTGATCGTGTTTGAATCGGACGGCCGCTGCGGACGCCCGGAGGTCGAGTTTGTTGATCGGCCGGAGCTGGGCTGAACACATCGACAGAAAGGAATTGAATTTTTGATATGCAGGAAGTTTTATCCGGGCGGCAGCGCGTGGAACAGCTGCTGCTTTCTCAGTTGACCAAAAGCGAAGTGCAGCAAATGGCCAAAAGCTACGCTCAGCCGTTCCGGGAGCTGATGGCGTATTACCGCTGCGCGATGATGGAGGTTTCCACCAAGTTCAATGTGCTCAACGAGGAGCTGTCGCTGCAATACGATCGCAACCCGATTGAAACCATCAAAACCCGGCTCAAATCGCCCGAAAGCATTGCCGAAAAAATCGGCCGCAAAAAGCTGCCCTTTAACGTGGAAAGCATTGAACAGAACATTTATGATATTGCGGGCGTGCGCGTGATTTGTTCGTTTCCTGCGGATATTTATATGCTGGCCGACGCGCTGCTCAAGCAAGACGACATTCGCCTGATCGAGCGCAAGGACTATATCAAAACCCCAAAGGAGAACGGCTACCGCAGCTTGCATCTGATTGTGGAAACACCGATTTTTCTGCACGACGAGAAAAAGCTGATGAAGGTGGAGGTGCAGTTCCGCACCATTGCCATGGATTGGTGGGCGAGCCTGGAGCATAAAATTCGCTACAAAAAGGAATATACGATTACCGAGCAGATTGCCAACGAGCTGAAGTTCTGCGCCGAAATTGGCGCGGATCTCGATCAGCGCATGGAAAACATTTATCGCACGGTTGCAAATAATTGAACTGCCACGCAAAATTTTGCACAAGCCATTGACAAACACCCCCCGATGCGGTTATAATGATTAAGCACTAAGCGTATCGGGGTGTAGCGCAGTTGGTAGCGCGCCTGCTTTGGGAGCAGGATGCCGGGGGTTCGAATCCCTTCACTCCGACCAAAAGCAGAGACAAAAAAGGTGTCTCTTGCGAAACGCCCGATTATAT
>CAKUME010000051.1 GCA_934667575.1 uncultured Eubacteriales bacterium
CCCAGCGGCAGCTGGCGCTCGAGCTGCACCACGCCGTTTTTGTCGTAGACCGGCTTTTCAACGCTGTTGCCCATGGTGATGAACACACTCGACGTGCCAAAATCGTAAAGATGGTGATAAATATGATTGGTGCGGATGCTCGCCAGGTTGGAGATCACCAGGCTGCAATGGAACGGGCTGGCTTTGATAATGGACTTGGGCAGCAGGCCGTGCTTATCCATCCACTTAAAAATGCCCACGCCCATCGTCAGCAGGCCGGGAATGCCCAGCAGCACTTTAATCAGTTTGTCGGTGGAATTGGTCACGGCGGCCACGCGATTGGCCTCCACAAATTCATTGATCTTGCGGTTCACATCCTGAATCGTGTCGGTTTTGTCAAAATAAATTTTCGACATCGTGCCATCCAGATCGCCGGGACGCAGCACCACCATGCTCACACAGATCTCGTTGCGGGCATAAATTTTCTTGTTCACCACAAAACGGTTGAGCAGCGGAAACTCCGCCATGCACCGCACATACGCCGCCAGCAGCACACACATGTGGCTGTATTGAATTCCCTCGCGCCGCTTTTCCATAATATAATTGTGCATGGGGCGATAGGGAATGTATTCCGTAATATAATTTAACGCATCATAGCGCTTGACCATAATATGGGGCACCACCGCATAGAGGGGCTCCACATTTTTTACTCGTTTTCCGTCGCGTCGCATAAGCAGATCCGCCTTTCTCTTTCTTCTTTATAAAGAGTAACACATCTCGACGAAAAATGCAAATGATTTCGCGATTTTAACTGGCAAAAGGCAAAAAAAATCATTCATCGCGCCTCGGCCGTGCGTTGTTTGGACACTCAGTCAAAAATCAGTGTGCCGTCCGGCGCAGCCGAAGCCGCGCGAAAAGTTAGATTGCCGCCGTAACCGTCGATGCGGTCGAAGCCCGTGAACACCACGCGATCATGCCAAATGGCCGCCTTGGGCACCCCGCCGCAAGGAATCTCCGGTTTTTCCGGCGTGCGCCAGCCCGAGAACGGCTGCGCCGAAACAAAATATTGCGCCGTTCCGTGTAAACTCAGCACCAAATAATAAAACCCATGATAGAAAAAATAATCCGGACATTCCGGTTGGCTCTCGTCCGGCGAAAGCCAAATCGGCATTTCCTCCTCGCGCCACACGCCATCCGCCCCACAGCGCAGATGCGCCAAGCATCCCCGCCCCGTGGATTGCTGCGTGGTGGTAACGAACATATGCCCCGCCCCCTGTACATCGCGGATGACCTTGGGGTCGCGCGCCGACGGCCCGTCGTATCGTTCCGACAGTTGCAGCCGAAACGAGGGATCTTTTGCAAAATGGATGCCGTCTGCGGACAAACTGCGGCAAATGGGTGCAGCCGCACCATCTGCCCGGCGAACGGTGTAGTAAAGCTCGTGCCGGCCTTGCTGAAAAATCCATGATCCGGTGCAAATGGAGCCTTCCATGGGATCGGTGATCTCCACCGCCATCGGATGCTCGGCCCAAGTGCAGAAGTCGGCGGTGGAAATATGCGCCCACTGATGCGCGCCCAGCCCCCATTTGCTGCGGTGATGGCGGCGATCCTTCAGATAGAGCACATGGTAGCGCCCCTGATCCTCATACGGCATGCAGTCGCCCACGAATACGCGCGCCGACGGCCGCCATCCCTCGGCATGAGTAAAAGTGCGAAGCACCGCGGGCGCGGGAGCCGCAGGCAAGTCCGGCTCCTGCGCTGCGTCCACCGTCAGCGCGCCTTGGATCGCATCGCCGCACGCGTAGGCACAGCGCCCGGCCGGCCATTCTTCATCTTCAACTGCGCCGTTCACGGCGAGCTCCAATCGATACGGCCGCAGCGTGAGCGTGATGCAGTCGCCCGGGTTCGCCGCCGCCTCCAGCCGCAGCGGCTCCGCCCGAAAATCATACCGCACCGCACAGCGCACCGTGCCGTTTTCGGCGCGAAGCTCCAGCGCCGGCGTGCTTGCCGTGCCCGCCCATGCAGTCTGATTGGCCGTGGGCATTTTCCATTTCAATACGGTTTTGCCGGTATACATATTTGTTTGCTCCCTTTCTCTTCGCGGCAGTCTGTTGATGGCAGCCCCCGCAGCATATTCCCCATGCAAAAAAACAACGAATCCGCAGCCGCCCAAATGGATGTGCGCATCGGCCCTGTCGTTTTTCAATGCCATTTTGCAATGCCGTCCGCCGATGTTTGCTTTTCGCGCGCCTTTTTTTGGGAATCGCCGTCCTTTTCGTAATGCACGAATGCACCGAACGCATTTTCGTCGGGCAGCAATCCCGCGGCCACCGCACCAAAAAGCGCCGCGCCTGCCGCGGCTTCCTCACGCCCATCGGGCAGCTGCACCGGCATACCGAACTGGTCGGAAATGATTTTTTGCATCACGGGATTTTTGCGCACGGCATTGCCCGCGGCCGCAATAATCCGCTTTCCGGCGAGCGGCGCATCGGGGCAGGCGGCGAACATGTCGTAAAGCTCCCGGCTGATCCCGGCCAAAAAGCCCAATATCAGCTGCCCGGGGGTAAAATTCTGCTCGGTGAGTCCGTGAATGGCGCCGGTTGCCCGGGGATCGTCGCGTCGCCCGCAAAAGCAGGTGTCCACCTGCACCGGCGCGTCGTTCGCTGCATACGCGGCCGCCGCCAGCTGATTCATGCGCTCATAAAGCGGCGCGCCGCTGCCGCAAAATGAACGAAAAAAACGCTCCAGCATGGCGTAGGCTCGGCCGCCGCTCAGCGCGGAACCGCACAGCAGGTATTTGCCGCGCACCAACGGGCGCACCTCGAGCAGCGGCCCGGGCGCGCTGCACCGATTTGTGAGCGCGGAAATTTGGCTGCCGGTTCCAATGTTCACCAGCACCGTTTGCGCCGGGTCGGCTGCCGAGCCCAAAAAGCTCGCCGGGTTGTCGCCGATTGCCACCGCCACCGGAATGCCGCCGTATGTGCCGCACTGCGCAAAATCATCGGTCACGGCCGGCAGCGCGCAATCGGCCAGGCCCAATTCCGCACCCAGCGCATCGCGGCCATCCACGCAGAATGCATTTGTTTCCAAATCAAACAAACCGAAGCTCGCCGCCATGGAGGTGTGGATCAGCGGCGTGCGCCGCCCGGTGAGCTGCATCGCCACATAGTCCGCAATGTCGCAAAATGTCACGGCATCCGACGGCACCTGACCGTTGACGAAATTGTAAAAATGAGTGGCAATGCCGTAGCCGGTTGCCATCGGCCAACCGGTGCGCGCGCGAATATATTCGCAGTAGGTCGTCTCGTCGGCGCGGCCGCAGTCGCCGCGCCGATCCTGCCAGGTGATGAGCGGCGAAACGGCTTGCCCGTCTGCATTTAAGTATACAATACCGTGCATTTGTCCGGTTAAGCCGATCGCGCGCGTGTTGGGGTAATGCTTCAAAACGGCATCGAGTAGCGCGCGTGCCTTTTTCCACATTTTCACCGTGTCTTGTTCAAAAAAGACGCCGTTGGGGTCGCGGATGGCCGCATCGTGCGCCACCGAATAGGTTTCCGCTCGCGAATAAGCCGTGCGGTCAATCACGGCTGCACTCACCGTGGTGGTGCCGATATCCAGCCCTACCGCAAATTCATGCGAGCTGCACGCCGGTGTGTGCAGCTCCTCGCTCCACTCATCCTCCGGGGCGAATTCGGCCGCCCGATAGCGATCCACCAGTTGATTGCAGCGCGCAATGGCGTCGGAATGCGCGCCATATTCCGCTTCGATCTCCTTTTTCCGCTTCTCCGCCAGCTCATCCAGTGTGATCACCCGGTCAAAAAGCAGCTGAATATCTGCAATCGGCACACCGGCCAGCCGCAGCAGCTTAATTTTGCCCAGCGTTTCCAGGTTTTCCGCCGTGTAAGTGCGATAGCCGTTTTCACTGCGCGCCACTTTGAGCAAATGCTTCTCTTCGTAAAGATAGATCGCTTTTTTGGAGATGCCGGTTTGCGCTGCGGCCTCTTTGATATGCATGGTGCACCGCCCCCTTCTTCTTTGATTATACTGCCTTCCCCTGGGGGAATGTCAAGCCTTTTTTCGGCGTGCAAACAAAAAAGGAGACCGGAATTTCTTCCAGTCTCCTTTGCGGATGCAATCCGTAAAAAATTACTGATTGATCTTCGTCACAACGCCGGAACCAACGGTACGGCCGCCTTCACGAATAGCGAAGCGGAGGCCTTCCTCGATGGCGATCGGGGTGATGAGTTCCACGTCCATTTCGACGTTATCGCCCGGCATGCACATCTCGGTGCCTTCCGGCAGCTCGATGACGCCAGTCACGTCGGTGGTACGGAAATAGAACTGCGGACGATAGTTGTTGAAGAACGGGGTATGACGGCCGCCTTCTTCCTTGGTCAGAACGTACACCTGAGCATGGAACTTGGTGTGCGGATGGATCGTGCCGGGTTTGCAGAGCACCTGGCCGCGTTCCACTTCGTTTCTCTGAACGCCACGGAGCAGCGCGCCCACGTTGTCGCCAGCCTCGGCAAAGTCGAGGGTCTTGCGGAACATTTCCAGACCGGTGATAACGGTCTTCTTGCGCTCTTCGGTGAGGCCGATGATTTCAACTTCATCGCCAACCTTCACCTGGCCGCGCTCCACTCTACCGGTAGCCACGGTGCCGCGGCCGGTAATCGTGAACACGTCTTCCACAGGCATCAGGAACGGCTGATCCGACTTACGATCCGGGGTCGGGATATACTCGTCAACCGCGTTCATAAGCTCGAGGATCGGCTGATACTCCGGCGCATTCGGATCGGTGGAGGTGCTCTCCAGAGCCTGGAGCGCAGAACCGCGGATGATCGGAATATCGTCGCCCGGGAAATCGTACTCGGTGAGCAGTTCACGGATTTCCATCTCGACGAGGTCGAGCAGTTCCGGATCGTCAACCTGATCGACTTTGTTCATGAACACAACGATGTACGGCACGCCAACCTGACGGGCAAGCAGGATATGCTCACGGGTCTGGGGCATCGGGCCGTCGGCCGCCGACACAACCAGGATCGCGCCGTCCATCTGAGCAGCGCCGGTGATCATGTTCTTCACATAGTCGGCGTGGCCGGGGCAGTCCACGTGCGCATAGTGACGCTTATCGGTTTCATATTCCACGTGCGCGGTGTTGATTGTGATACCACGCGCGCGCTCTTCGGGCGCCTTATCGATGTTCGCGTAATCCATGAATTCCGCGTCGCCCTTCATCGCGAGCACCTTCGTGATCGCAGCGGTCAGGGTGGTCTTGCCATGGTCAACGTGACCGATGGTACCAATGTTTACATGGGGCTTCGTTCTTTCAAATTTCGCCTTAGCCATTGTAGAAAATCCTCCTTTAGTAGATGATTTTATTGAGTTTTCGCCGTTGAGCGGCCTTGATTATATTGTAGCAACCCACGGCAGAAAATGCAAGAGATTAGTCTTCTTTTTTGGTTCTGCCCGCAATAATTTTTTCGGCGACCGACTTCGGAACCTCCTGATAGCTGTGGGGTTCCATCGTGTACTGGCCGCGGCCCTGCGTTTTGGAGCGCAGGTCGGTGGCATAACCAAACATATCCGACAGCGGCACCAGGGCTTCGATCTGCTGGCCGCTCGGGGTCGCAGTCATGCCCAGCATCACGCCGCGGCGGGAGTTGATATCGCCGATCACGTCGCCCATATATTCATCCGGCACGTTGATCACCACGCGCATGATCGGCTCGATGAGCACCGGGTCGGCCTCGCGCATGGCCTCTTTGAACGCCATGGAACCGGCGATTTTGAACGCCACTTCCGAGGAGTCCACTTCGTGATACGAACCGTCATACAGCGTGACCTTCACGTCCACCACCGGATAGCCGGCGAGCACGCCTGCCTTCATCGCGCCCTGGATACCCTGATCCACCGGCCCGATGAATTCCTTCGGAATGGAACCGCCCGTCACGGCGTTGATGAATTCGTAGCCCTTGCCCGGCTCGTTCGGCTCGAGGATGATCTTTACATGACCATACTGGCCGGAACCACCGGTCTGATGCTTATATTTGGTTTCGTGATTGACCTTTTTGCGCACGGTTTCCTTATAGGCAACCTGCGGCTTGCCGACGTTGGCTTCCACCTTGAACTCGCGGAGCAAACGGTCCACGATGATTTCGAGGTGCAGCTCGCCCATGCCGGCGATGATCGTCTGGCCCGTTTCCTCGTCGGTGTAGGCGCGGAACGTCGGGTCTTCCTCGGCGAGCTTGGCCAGCGCAATGCCCATCTTCTCCTGACCGGCTTTGGTCTTGGGCTCGATGGCCACGCGAATCACCGGCTCCGGGAATTCCATCGACTCGAGCACGACCGGATGATCCTCGTCGCACAGCGTGTCGCCGGTGGTGGTGTTCTTCAGGCCGACCGCCGCCGCGATATCGCCGGCATACACCGTTTCGATATCCTGACGATGGTTGGCGTGCATCTGAAGAATACGGCCGATGCGCTCATTGTCGTCTTTCACGGAGTTATACACCGTGGAGCCGGCGTTGAGCGTGCCGGAATAAACGCGGAAGAAGCACAGCTTGCCCACAAACGGGTCGGTTGCGATCTTGAACGCCAGCGCCGCAAACGGCTCCGAGTCGGAGGAAATGCGATCCTCTTCCTCGCCGGTTTCGGGGTTGGTGCCGCGGATGGCCGGAATGTCGATCGGGGACGGCATATAGTCGATGATCGCATCGAGCAGCTTCTGCACGCCCTTGTTGCGGTACGAAGTGCCGCACACCACCGGAACAATCTCGTTGTCGATGGTGCCCTTGCGGAGCACGCGGCGGATCTCGTCGGTGGAAATTTCTTCGCCGCCAAGATATTTTTCCATGAGGTCATCGTCCAACTCCGCGACGGCTTCAATGAGCTCCTCGTGGTACTTCTGGGCCAATTCCTTCATGTCCTCCGGAATTTCTTCCACGCGCATATCCTTGCCCAGCGCATCGTAGTAGATGTCGGCATCCATTTCGATCAGGTCGATAATGCCGCGGAACGTGTCTTCCGCACCAATGGGCAGCTGGATCGGCACCGCGTTGCACTTCAGGCGGTCCTTCATCATCTGCACCACACGGAAGAAGTTGGCGCCCATGATGTCCATCTTGTTCACATACGCCATGCGCGGCACATGATACTTATCCGCCTGATGCCACACGGTTTCCGACTGGGGTTCCACGCCGCCCTTGGCGCAGAACACCGTCACGGAACCGTCGAGCACGCGGAGCGAACGCTCCACTTCCACGGTGAAGTCCACGTGGCCGGGGGTGTCGATAATATTGATACGGTGCTTCACAC
>CAKUME010000052.1 GCA_934667575.1 uncultured Eubacteriales bacterium
GATTGAAGCGGTCAAAGCCGCTAAAAAATACGGCACCATCGTTTCGTATGACCTGAACTACCGTCCGTCGCTCTGGAAAGGAATCGGCGGACAGGCGCGTGCGCAGCAGGTCAACAAAGAAATCGCACCCTATATCGATGTAATGATCGGCAACGAAGAAGATTTCACCGCGTGCTTGGGCTTTGAGGTGGAGGGCAACGACGCAAACCTCAAGTCGCTCAATCTGGACGGTTATGTGAAGATGCTGGGCAACGTGTGCCAGACCTATCCGAACTTTAAGGTGATCGCCACCACGCTGCGCACGGTGAAAACCGCAACGGTCAACGACTGGTCGGCCATGGTATACGCCGGCGGCAAGGTCACCATGGGCATGTCTCTGCCGGGGCTCGAAATCTACGACCGCGTGGGCGGCGGAGATTCGTTTGCGTCGGGCCTCATCTACGGCCTGATGACCTATGACGATGCGGCCAAAGCGGTGAACTACGGCATTGCCCACGGCGCGTTGGCCATGACCACCCCGGGCGATACTTCCACCGCCAGCCTCAAGGAAGTGGAAAAGATTGTGGGCGGCGCAGGCGCACGCGTGGATCGCTGATTTTGCCCCCCAGATTTACGATTCGAGCCGGGCAGGCTGCATGAGCCGTGTCCGGCTCGTTTTATGCGCCTTCCTGCGTACACAGAAAATTCAAAAATCGGCCACAATAAAGTTGCAATGCCCGATTGACTGTACCGTTGGATTCCGCTATAATAAATGCAGCTGCGGACAGCCCGTCTGCGGAAATACAGCCCAACGAAAGGCATTTTGCAATGAATATTGCTTATTTTATTTTGCCGCGCGCCAACGTGGCGTTTTTATACGATGATTTTTCGGTGCGGCAAGCGCTCGAAAAACTGCGTTTTCACGGTTACACCGCCATTCCCGTAGTCACGCGCGAAAACAAATATGTCTGCACCGTGAGCGAAGGAGATTTTTTGTGGTATCTGGTGCGTGATGAAAAAGACGGCGCGCCGACTGCCGACTTACGCAGCATGGAAAACGTGCCGCTGCGGGATGTGATGCGCGCCGACAAAAACCCTCCGGTGCATATTACCGCCTCCGTGGAGGAGCTGCTCACCCGCGCAATGCATCAAAACTTTGTGCCGGTGATCGACGATCGCGGGTATTTTGTGGGCATCATCACGCGGCAGGATATCATCCGCTACTTTTCGGCCTCAGTGCTGCATCCGGATATTTCCCGGGAAAAGATCGCCGCCGCACCGCCGCAAAGCGCACAGATATAAAAATACAAAAATAAGACGAATGATACGATCAAAAGGATGGGATTTAAAATGGAACAACATCTATACTTTGCCGCTTGTGACCCCACCGGCGGCATCTATCACTACACACTCGCGGACGGCGCACTGCGCTTTTGCGAAAAAACAGCGCTGGATCGTCCGATGTATCTTGCCATCGAAGGCGACCGACTCTATGCACTGATGCGCGGCCCGCGCGGCGGCAGCGATATGCACTCCGCGCTGATCAGCTACCCCATTGACGCACAAGGCGCGCTGGGCGCGCCCACCGAACCGGCGCTTACAGGGGGCGAGTGCGCCTGCCATCTGCACGTCAAAAACGGCACGGTGTATGCCGTCAACTATGTGTCCGGCAATGTGATCCGAATGCCCGACACGCTGGTCGCACACCACGGCCATGGCCCCCATCTCACCCGGCAGGATGGCCCGCACACACACTTTGTGAACCGCACGCCCGACGGAAAATACCTCTTTGTCGTGGATTTGGGTAATGATACGATTTACACTTACGACTTTGATCTGAATCCCGTTGCCACCACACAGGTTCCGGCAGGGGCCGGCTGCCGTCATCTCGCCTATTCCACGGATGGCACACGCGTCTTCTGCGCCAATGAATTGGGCGGCTCGGTGTCCGTGTTTGCGTACGTCGACGGCCGTCTCGCGCTGCGCGGCACCTATCCGGCGCTTCCTGCATCGTTTTCCGGCACGAACACCACTGCCGCCATTCACGTGCATGGCGAATATTTATATGTTTCCAACCGTGGCCATGATTCGATTGTCCGGTATCGCATAGACGATGATCGGCTCACTGACCCGGTGTGGACGTCCTGCGGCGGACAGTCTCCCCGTGATTTTGATATTTTTGGCGATATGTTGTTCTGCACCAACGAAACGAGCAGCAATGTGACCGTGTTCCGTTTGGACGCACAAGGCTGCCTGGTGCAGCTCCCGATCGAGCTCCCCATGCCGCATCCGCTCTGTGTAATCGTTCGATAAGCAGCCCCAATTATTTTATTTATGTTGGTTTGATGCCATATTTCCTACCGCATTGCGGTGTATCCGCATCAGCCAATGCACATCCGGCTGCGTATGCCGCTCTGTCTGATGGTGTAGGATTCTTTCGCACATTTTTTGACCATTTATTTTGCTCCGTCCATTTGCATGGCCGGGGCTCCGTTTTTGTTGCAACAGGAGGTTCTTTTATGGCCCAGTCCCGTACGCGTTCCCTTACCGACGGCCGCATTTTGCCGCTGCTTTTGGAATTTTGCTTTCCGGTTTTTCTCGGAAATTTGCTTCAACAGTTTTATTCTTTGACCGATACCGCAATTGTGGGACAAGTGCTCGGGATGAACGCGCTGGCTGCGGTGGGCTCGGTGGGGTCGTTGAACTTTCTGGTGATCGGCTTCTGCGCCGGGTTTTGCGCCGGGTTTGCCATTCCGATTGCCCAGAGCTTTGGTGCCAAAGACGAAAAAGAGGTTCGGCGCTACACGGCCAATATTGTATGGCTGTGTTTAGGCTTCGCAGTGGCGCTCACCGCACTCACTGCGCTGCTCTGCTCCACATTTTTGCGCTGGATGCGCACGCCAGACGATATTTTTGCCGACGCAAACAGCTATATTCTGATCATTTTCCTCGGTATTCCCGCTACGCTGCTCTATAATATGCTCGCAGGCATTATCCGCGCATTGGGTGACAGCCGCGCGCCGGTCTACTTTTTGGGCATTGCCGCTGCACTGAACATCGGGCTTGATTTTCTGCTCACGCTCGTCATCCCGGGGGGCGTAGCGGGCACCGCCATTGCCACCGTGTTGGCGCAGGCCATTTCCGGTGCGCTGTGTTTTGTATTTTTACTCAAAAAATATCCGATTTTACGCATTCGCCGGGAAGAATGGCGCATTTCGCCGTACCACTGCCGTGTACTTTGCGGCGTAGGTGTGCCCATGGGGCTACAATTTTCTATTACGGCCATTGGATGCATCATTCTTCAGGCGGCAGTGAACGACTTGGGACCCACAGCGATTGCGGCCGTGTCAGCAGCTAACCGCATCAGCAACTTTTTGGCTTGTCCGCTCGACGCGCTCGGCACGACCTGCGCGACCTTCACCGGTCAAAACATCGGCGCGCAGCGCACCGATCGTGTGCGCTGCGGCGCTAAACTGTCGTTTTTGCTTGGCCTCATCTATTCCGCCATCGCTGTGCTCATCTGCGTGATACTGGGCAATCCGCTGGGGGAGCTTTTCGTGGGTGCCAATGAGCCGGGTGCAGTCGCGCTGATTTATCGCTTCGACCTCATCAACTGTGCATTTTACCCCTTGCTGACATTGATTTATGTGTTTCGCAACACCGTACAGGGCATGGGATACAGCCGGGTCGCGATTTTTGCCGGACTGTTCGAAATGGTCGCCCGCAGTGTGTTCGGCGCATGGGTCATTCCGGCGTTTGGGTTCACTGCCGCCTGCTTTGGCGGCCCGGCAGCGTGGGTGTTTGCCGATCTGTTTTTGGTGCCGGTATATTTCGTGTGCATCCGCCGCACCGAGCAGCAGTTGGCGGCCGAACATCGGTTGAAAAATACGCGATAAAATTTCGATTTTTTTGCGAATGATTTGACAAATGAAATAAAATCTACTATACTTAAATAAAAGGCAATTCGATTTTTGAATAAACAAACGGAAAGGCGTGAAAAAAAATGGAGCATCCCTTTATTTTGTCCTGCGAATCCACAGTAGATGTCCCGTATGATTATGTGCGCGAACGTCACATTCCAGTGATTTTTTATTCCTATATCGTGGACGGGAAGGAATATGACGATGACATGGGCCGCGATCCTCAGGCACTGCCGCGATTTTATGGATTCCTGAACGAGGGAAAAATGCCCTCCACCTCACAAATCAATGAGGAATGCTATGAAGATTTCTTCACCGAGCTGCTCAAAAAAGGCGATGTGCTGCATATTGCGTTCGGCTCTGGAATGACCCCGTCGGTCAAGAATGCGGAAATTGCCGCCGAAAAGCTGCGCCCGCAGTTTCCCGATCGCAAAATTACGGTGATCGATTCGCTGTGCAGCTCTTCCGGCTATGGATTGCTGGTGGATGCGGCCGCAGATATGCGCGATCGCGGTGACGACATGGATGAAATTGCTGCATGGGTGGTCGCAAACCGCAATAAGGTGCATCATCAATTTTTCTCGACCGACCTCCGTTACTTTAAGCGCAGCGGGCGCATTTCGGGTGCGGCGGCCATGGTGGCCACCGTGCTGGGCATTTGCCCCATCATGCGGCTTGACGACCGCGGCCGGATCATTGCTTACAGCAAGGTACGCGGCAAGCAAAATGCCATTCGCGAAACCATCCGCACCATGGAAGCCCATGCGCAGGGCGGCCGGAACTACTCCGGTAAATGCTGGATCTGCAATTCCAACTGTCTGCCGGAAGCCGAAGCCACACGGGATGCAGTGAAAGCGCATTTTTCGAATATTCAAGGTGAGATCAAAATTTGTGATATCGGCACCATCATTGCATCGCATGCCGGGCCGGGCACGGTTGCGGTGTTCTTCTTTGGCGACGAGCGCTTGCCCGATACATCCAAATAAATATTCCCCGGGAAATCATCTGCCCGCCGCGTTCGCTTTGAAACGCGGCGGGTATTTTGCTGCACGGAATTATATATGCCGCTTCCCCGAATGAGAGAACGAGTGTTCGGCGACAAACATCTGCGCGTTCACGGTCGATTCTCGCCCGGAACAAACGGCGGCAGCGCCGGTTGTTCCCGCTGCGCAAACCAGCGATCGGTTTCGGCGCGCACCTGCGGAGCAAGGCAGACCACGGCAATCAAATTGGGCACGCTCATCAAGCCGTTGAAAATTTCACTGATCCCCCACACCAGCTCCAGCCGCAGCACACCGCCCAACAGTGCCGACGCAGCAAAAAGCACTCGATACACCGGTATGCTGCCGCCCAGCCGTGTCGCGCCACGCTCGCCGTAATAGGCCCAGCCGAGCATCGACGCAAACGCAAACAGTGCAATCGACGCCGCAATAAACTGCCCGCCTGCGCGGCCAAACGTGGTTTCGAACGCGGCAATGGTCAGTGCGGCGCCGGTTTCACCCGCCAATGATACGCCGCTCGTCAAAATTGCAAAACCGGTAATGGTGCACACCACAATGGTGTCGGCAAACACTTCAAAAATGCCCCAGAACCCCTGTTCCACCGGGCGCGCATCTTCGGCTGCGGCATAGACCATTGCGCTGCTGCCGAGCCCGGCTTCGTTGGAAAAAATGCCGTGTGAAAAACCATAGCGCATCGCGGCGGCCATGGTTCCACCTGCCGCCGCCCGCAGGGAAAATGCTTCCGAAACCACCTGCGCCAAACACGGCACCAGCCGGTCGATATGCAGCGCAATCACAGCCAACCCGCCCACACAGTAAAGAACGGTTAACGCAGGAATGAGTGCCTCCGCCACGCGGGCAATGCGTCCCAATCCGCCAAAGATGACCACTGCCAGCACCGCTGCACAGCACGCAGCCGACACCGCCGGCGCAATATGAAACCCTTTTTGCATTGCCTGCGCCACCGCATTGGCCTGCGTCATATTTCCCATGCCAAACGACGCCATCACACAAAACGCTGCAAAACATATCGCCAGTGCCGGGCAATGCAGCCCATCCTCGAGCACCTCCATCGGACCGCCCACCCAGCGGTGGGGCCCATCGGCACGGCGGTAACGCACCGCGAGCACCGTTTCGGCGTATTTAATCATCATCCCAAACAGCGCGGATCCCCACATCCAAAAGAGCGCACCCGGCCCGCCGCAGCTCAGCGCAGCTGCCACTCCAGCAATATTGCCCACGCCCATGGTGCCTGCGAGCGCGGTGGCCAGCGCCTGCGCGCGTGAGATCCCGGCACTGCGTTTTTCCGGGTGCAGCGCCTGCCCCATCGTTTCGTGCAGCCATAACCGCGTGTGGCGAAACTGCAAGAACCGATTCTGCACCGTCAGCACCGCGCCAATGCACATCATCACCGCTACCGTGGGCACTCCCCATATTGCGCCGCTGACTGCCTGCACCCCATTGAACAGAATTTCCATCAACATTCCTCCCCGGGCGTTTTCCGCTTTCCTCCGCGTGTGATGTAAAATCCGGTGTCAATCAAAAAAAATCCGCTGGGCGTGCAATCAGACGCTCAGCGGATTTTTCCGGAATTTCTCCGCCCGTTTTCACTGTTATGACCCGGCGGGACAAAATATTCCGTTTTTCTGTGTGGGGAATGAATATAAGAGTCGCTTATGCCGCGTGCTCGCCTGAGCAGATTTCGGCCACCGTTTTGGCTTCTTTATGAATAATCGGCGACCACGACACTTTTTTGAACAGCGACACAAACGCAATCGGAATGTAGGTCAGCATGAACAGCGGAAATGTAAACAAATAGAAAATCTTCCGTTTGGTAGAGGTGTGAATTTGTTTCCATTCGCTGATGAGCGTTACCAGCCCAATGACAAACGACCCCAGATAAATGCTTACCAACGACTGAACCAAAATGAATCCGCCCAGCCATGCAAACTCGGTGCGCCCGCTGAACAAGCCATAGAACAAGGTGCAAACGTTCAGCAGCAGCCCCACCATCGACAGCACCATCGCAGGCATCGTGGTCATCGTCATGTCATAAGCCGAAAAGCTGCCCGAAAAGCCTTTGCGGACCAGTGGGCGGCCATAGTCGCGAAACACCTGCAAAAAGCCCTTGGCCCAGCGCAGCCGCTGATTCCACGACTGACTAAATTCGGTGGGCTGCTCGTCATAGAGCACCGCCTCATCGCAATAGCCAATCTTTTGACCTGCGATCACACAGTTGATTGTGAACTCAATATCTTCGGTCAGCAAGAAGAAGTGCCAACCGCCGCACTGCTCCAGTACCTGACGGCTGAACATAAAGCCTGTGCCGGACACCGCACAGCTGGTGTTGAGCAGCATCCGCGCATTGTTCAGGTAGCGTGCTTCGCGC
>CAKUME010000053.1 GCA_934667575.1 uncultured Eubacteriales bacterium
ATCCGGTGTAGGCATAGCCGTTTGAGACGGTAATGGGGCAGTTCGGCTGGCCGCCGAGCGGATCGGTGTAGAGCCAGAGAGAGTCCAGCGTGTCGGCGTTGAACGCCTGCACGCGGCCGTCGGACAAACCGACAAAGATCATTCCGTTGGCATAGGTAGGGGGAATGATATTAAAGTTGCTCCGGCCCACCAGCGTGCCGGTGGTGTCGTCCACCTCGCCGGTGAAACGGTTCACGCGGTAGAGTGTGGTGCCCGCCGAGGTAATGATCCAGTCGTTGACGATAATCGGCGATGCGAGCGCGCTCGAGCCGTAGCCTTCGCCGCGCTGGGTGGCCCAATAAAGCGTGGCCTCGTCGGCGGTTCTGGGCGTTTTCACGTTCACCACACCGTTGTTGTCCGGGCCCACGCGGAAGTTTGGCCATGCGGCGGGCAAATCGGGGTCGATCGTCGGGTTCGGTTCGGCTTTTTGCAGTGTGAGCGTGATCGTGTCGCTTTCGGTCACGGTGAACGACCCATTTTGCGAAACATACCCGTTGCAGGTGAGCGTGTAGTGATAGGTGCTGCCGTCGAGCAGCTTGTATTTGCCGTTGTCCTGCGGGAACACGCGATCGCCCGATACATCGGTCAGGCAGAAAATGGCGTCGGCCGGGGTGGTGACCACCGTGATTTCGCGCGCAGGCACCAGCTTCAGCGCAATGCGGTATTCGGTGGTTTCGGTGTAGCCGTGATAGGAAACGACCACGGGCAGCACGCCGTTTGCAATGCCCTCCATGGGCACCGTGACGGTGGCCGTGCCGTTTCCGTCGGTCTGCACCGCCGTGCCGTTCACGGAAATGGCATAGAACTTGCGGTAGCCCTGCGCCGTTACGGTGAATTCCTTGGTCAGCTCGGATGCGGAGATCGTATAGTCGGTTTTGTCGGACGAAAATGCCGGATCGAGCACGGCGCTTTTGCCGTCGGCAGTCACGGTGAGCGATTTCAGCGAAGGCGTGGTTTCGAGCGCGATCGTATAGGTTTGCGCATACGTTACGCCGCTCTGCGTGTAGGACACCACGATCGAAACGGGCTGCGGCGGCGTGTTCGCTTTGAACAGCTGCGCAAGCGACGCACCGTTTTTGTTGCCGCCGGTGATTTTGACCGACTTTTGCTTGCCGTTGGTGGCGACATACCGCGCGGTGATCGTCGCATTCGACGGCAGCCCGGCGGCCGTGTTCAGCGCGGCCCATGCATACGCGGTCGTTTTATCCTGCGCAAAATGCACCCGATAATCGTGCGTGTTGGGGTCAAACGACGTTTGAAGCGGGTAGTCGATGAAATTCTTATTGGTTTTCTGCATCACCGAGCCAAACGACAGTGCGCCAAGCCAGCCGCCGTTTTCGGGCACGGAGAGCGCAAAGTCGCCGGTTTTTGCAGTGACGCCGCTGCGAGTGGCAGAAGTGGTGCCCAGCGTGGCCGTCACGGTGTAGGACACACCGTCGGCAAGCGCGTAGCTGCCGTTGGCATCGGGCGCAATCACGGCTCCGGCAGAATTGGTCACAGTGATCGTTGCGCCGGGATTGGTCGCCGTAAAGCGCCGGAGGGTAACGGCCTTGCGCATGACGCGCAGCGTGTAGTCACCAAACGTGCCGTCGGAGTGCGCCACGCGAATCGGAATGTCGCAGTTGCCCGAGGCAGGCAGTGCGACCGTTACGCCGCCGTTTTCAGCGCAGGCCTCGCCGTTCACCAGAACGGAATACCCCTTTTCGGCCGGGCCCGCGGTGGGATACACGGTAATCGCGGTTTGGTCGGCGCCCACCGATACAATGTACATGGAAGCGGACACCGGCTGCAGCGGCAGATTGCCGTTGGTATCGGTTGCACGCAGCGTGGCCAGCTGCCGCGTGCGGACGATATGCACATAATAGGATTGAATCTGGGTGTAGCCGTCCCGCTTTGTTTCGCAGGTGATGCGCACGGTCCCACCTGCGCCATATTTTTCGAGCAGGCCGGAAAAAGCGCCGCCAAACCGGCGCACCAAGTTGCCGCCCTTGCCGTTGTAGCCCCGCACGTCAGCGGAGGAGTTGGCGTATTCGGTGCCGTCGGGTTTTGTATAGTAATAGTAATAGCTGCGCACCACTTCGCCATTTTGCGTCTGCTCATTGTTGCGGCAGAAATAGTTATCGGCAAAGTAAACCGAGGTTTCGGTGTCGCTGACCACCACGGTGTATTCATGCACAGCGGGGTCAAAGCTGGTGCTCATTTTTCCGCCGGAGGCGAGCGAAAATTCACTGGATTTCGCGGCGCTGCTCTGAAGCCAAAACGGGCTCGTAAATGCGTTGCCGTCCGGCAGTTCCGCGGCCACGACCAAATCGCCGTCGGTCACGGTGTATTTGCCGAACACCGCGTTGAAGCCGCTGGTCACTTCCACGGTGTAGTCGCCCGGCAGCAGGTGATATTGGCCCGATGCATCCGGCGAAACCACATGATCCTTCGCGTTGCGAATTTCTACGGTGTAATCCGAAACCGCCGCGCCGCTCTGCGTGATCTGGAACTGCACGCCGTAGCGCGTGCGGGCGTAAAATGCATCCAGTGCGCTGCGCAGCGCCTGAAACTGGGCCTGTGCATCCGCATCGCTGATGCCCGGATAAGCGGCCCGCGCCGCGGCATAGGCGGCGGCCACCGTGTCGTCGTCCTGCGCCTCGGGGGTAGCGTTGTATTCCGCCATCGCCATAATCAGGTCGCGCAGCGCTTCGCTGGGCGCCTCCTCGGCCATGCTGAAGCGGAACACATAGTGAATGCGGCTGCACGGCTCATCAAATTTGTATTTGCCGTTGTAGCTGATGCGGTTTGGCGTGTAGATCACGTCGTCAATGCCGGTCACAAAGCCCTGCGCCAGCCCCACAAATTCGTGGCCGCTCGCCTGTAGCGCTTCGCCGAGCGTTTCGCCGGGCTGATAGTAGACGCGCGTCGGTTCAATAATCAGCCGGTCGTTGTCCTCCGCTACCAGGCAGAAGTAGCCCGGGTCGTCGTAGGGCGCGTCCTCCGGTTCCCCGGCAAAGGCCGTGAGCGGGAACGATGCGCACGCGATCACAACCGCGAGCAGAACAGACAGAATGCGGGATGAAATTCGGTTCATGCGATCAAACTCCTTTACTGCGAACATTGGGCGTGCCTCAAAAAACAAAAAAGAGCGCAGCGCGGCGCTCTTTCTCACCCAAAGGCTCACCCAAAAAGACACGGCAGGATCTGACTTATGATCGAACAGGCCCCAAACGCCGCAAAACCGGCGCAGGCCCTTCGCTCGTCAAATACAGGAATGGCGGTTGTTCCGGATTCGAACCGGATGTCCTTTTGCATCTACTCAGCATACAACTTTTCAAACCGTATCTTGGATATTATTTTTCCGCATATTATCATAACACAATCGGCGCTCGAAGTCAATGCGGCGCACCGCAGCGCGACAAAAATTTCGGATTGTGGGCAAATCGCAAATTCGGGAAATTTTTAGTGAATAAAATAGACCGTGAAGAACGCAAAAAATGCGGGAAACAAGTGTTCTTTACCGTTTCTTTGCTCAAAAGGCCAAATAAAGAAATTGCAAATTTTTTTGGTGGAAACCGTTGCTTTTCGCCCGAAATTCCGGTATAATGAAATACAGGTATTTGCACACATGTCCATTTCTTGATGCAAAAAAAATATACCGGAAAGGGCGGAAGCAATCCACGATATGAACAAAAACATTCTTGCCAAAAACCGCGCCGCCGTGGCCGAAAAGGTGCGCGAGGCGCTGGTGTCGGTGCTGCCGATCGTGGTGATCGTGGCGGCGCTGAGCTTTTCGATTGCGCCGGTGCCCACCGATTTGATGCTGAACTTTTTGATCGGCACTGTGCTGGTGGTGGTGGGCATCGGACTGTTTTCGCTGGGCGCGGAGGCGTCGATGATCCCGATCGGCAGCAAGATCGGCACCGCGCTCACCCAAACCAAAAAGCTCCCGGTGATTCTGCTGGTGAGCTTCGCGCTGGGCTTTGCCGTCACGGTGGCGGAGCCGGATCTGCAGGTGCTGGCCGAAACGGTGCCGCACATTCACAACATGGTGCTGCTGATCACCGTGGGCGCGGGCGTGGGATTTTTTCTCTCGGTGTGTATGCTGCGGGTGATCGCGGGATTTCCGCTGCGCCGGCTGCTGCTGATTTTTTATGCGCTGGTGTTCATTCTTGCGTCGTTTACCGCCCCGAGCTTTTTGAGCATTGCGTTCGATTCGGGCGGCGTGACCACCGGGCCGATGACGGTGCCGTTCATTCTCGCATTGGGCATCGGCGTGTCCAACATCCGGAGCGACAAAAAAGCGGAATCCGACAGCTTTGGCATGGTGGCGCTGTGCTCCATTGGGCCCATTCTGGCGGTGCTGGTGCTGGGCTTTTTCTACCCGGCCGAGGGTGCGGCCGCCGAAGCGGTGCATTCCGCGTTTGCGAGCACCGGCGAACTGGGGCGGGCATATCTGCGCGCGCTGCCGCAGTCGATGGGTGAAATGGCGCTGTCGCTGCTGCCGGTGGTGGTCATCTTCTTTTTGTTTCAAATTTTTTTGCTCAAGCTGAGCGCGCGCAGCCTGGGCAAGATCTGCTTTGGCATTTTGTATACATATGTGGGGCTGGTGCTGTTTCTCACCGGCGTGAATGTGGGCTTTTCGTCGCTGGGGGTGGTGCTCGGCGAAGCGCTTGCGTCGGGCTGGACGCAAGCGCTCATGATCCCGCTGGCCATGGTGTTCGGTTGGTTTATCATTTCGGCGGAGCCGGCGGTGGCGGTGCTCGAAAAGCAGATCGAAGAGGTGAGCGCGGGCGCGATTCCCGGCCGGGCAATCAAGCTGAGCTTGTCGGCGGCCATTGCGGTGGCCATGGGGCTTTCGATGCTGCGGGTGCAAACGGGCATTTCGATCCTGTGGTTTTTGCTGCCCGGCTACGCGATCGCGCTGCTGCTGTCGTTTTTTGTGCCGGATATCTACACGGCCATCGCATTCGACTCGGGCGGCGTTGCCTCCGGCCCGATGACCGCCACATTTATGCTGCAATTTTTTATCGGCGCAAGCACTGCGCTGGGCGGCAACGTGCTGCAGGATGCGTTTGGCGCGGTGGCCATGGTGGCCATGATGCCGCTGATCTCGATTCAGCTCGTGGGCCTGCTTTATCAGGGCCGGGCGCGCCGCGCTGCGCCGTCGGTGCAGCCCGTGTATGGCGATACCGATATCATTGAGCTTTGGGAGGACGCGGCATGAATTATGTGATTTCCATTTGCAACCCCAAGGAACTGGATACGCTCACAGACATTTGCCGCATCATGGCGCTGCCCATGAATATTGTGCTGCACGGGCGGGGCACGGCGGTGCGCAGCATGCTGGATATTTTGGGCATTGAAACCAACGAAAAACGCGTGGTGATGTCGATGGTGCGCAGCGACCGGACCGGCGCGTTTCTGCGGGAGCAAAAACGCCGGCTGTTTGTCGGTGTGCCGGGGCACGGCATTGCCGTTGCCGTGCCGGTGAAGAGCATTGGAGGAGGAAAAACCGTGGAATATCTGAATGGCGGCCAACCGGCCGAAAAGCAGCTGCCCAAGCTGAACTATGCCTACGAGCTGATTGCAGCCATTGCCAACGAGGGCCGCACCGACATGGTGATGAACGCGGCGCGCGCCGCAGGCGCCACCGGCGGCACGGTGCTGCATGGCAAGGGCGCAATGAACGGCGGCGAGCAGGCGTTTTATCATGTGTCCATTGCGCGGGAAAAGGAAGTGATCCTGATCGTGGCGCGCGCTGCGCAAAAAACGGCGATCATGCGGGCAATTTTGGAGCAGGCGGGGCCGGGAACCGAAGCGGCGGCGATCGTGTTTTCACTGCCCGTCAGCGAAGTGGCGGGGTTCGGCATATTTGAAGAAAACGAAGAAGCAGAAAAAGAATGAGATCAAAACCGCGCCCCGCTTTCGGAAGCACCATTCCGGGAGCGGGGCGCGCGGCATAAAAGGCAAATGATTTTGGCAGAACGGTCATGAACGGCTCGCCGCCATCAACGCCGCCGCGCAGCCGAAACGCACGGGGCTGAATGGCTGTCCGGTGCAAGCCCGGCGAGCAAGACGAGTCGCGCGCGGCAGTCCGTTTGCCGGATGGCCATGCGGCCGACCGAAACCCGGAACGCACGGAGCGGTTCGGCGGTGCATGCGGCGTTCATCGGAGCAACGAATCAAAAGTGTATTCCGCACAGGGCGGCAGGCGGTGTCGGCGGCGCGGCGGCTGTGTGCCGGGAAACGGTGCGGGCGGCAAGCCGAAAACGAACCATGGGCGCGCCCGCGTGTGTGCATTGGATTCACACCACAATTTCCGCCCGACTGCCGCCGGACTTTTCTTTGGTTACAACGATCTGCCGGTCGATCCGGTCTTTCAGCTCCGAAACATGCGAAATGATGCCCACCAGCCGGTCGCCTTCGGTGAGGCCGATGAGCGCGCGCATGGCCTGCGCAAGCGATTCATCGTCGAGCGAGCCAAAGCCCTCGTCAATGAACAGGGTGTCCAGCCGGATGCCGCCTGCGGATGCCTGAATTTCATCGGACAAGCCAAGCGCCAGCGCGAGCGATGCCTGAAACGACTCGCCGCCGGACAGCGTTTTCACGCTGCGTTCGCTGCCGTTGTAGTGATCGATCACATTCAGATCGAGCCCGCTTTGGCTTTTGTTGTCCGCCGCTTTGCGGCTGCGCGTCAGTTCATACTGCCCGTTGGTCATCATCATCAGCCGCACGTTGGCGCGCGCAAGAATGCGGTCCAGATAATGCATTTGAATATAGGCTTCGAGCATAATTTTTTCTTTGCCTGCAATGCTTCCGTTGGCGGTGTCGGCCAGCGCCCGCACCCATGTCCACTGCGCTTCCACCGCCGCCTGCGCGCGGAGCTGCTCAGTCAGCCCGTGCGCGGCGGCGCGGTTCACGGTCAGCCGGGCGGCGGCCGCCTGCATCTGCGCTTGGAGCACCTGCCGCCGGTCCTTTTGCGCATTTTGATTGGCCGCTTCGGCTGCGGCATTGATCGCCGGCGCTCCGGCGAGCGCGCGGTCTGCCGTTTCAATTGCCGCAGTGAGCGCCCCAATGCGCCGGTCGTACGCCTGATAGGCTTCCTCGGCGGCGGTCAGCGCGTGTTCGCGCGCCCGCTTTTCGACAT
>CAKUME010000054.1 GCA_934667575.1 uncultured Eubacteriales bacterium
TCCCTATCATGAGCCGGGGCAGGCGTGCGGGCTGGCGTTCTCCGTGCAGCGCGGTGCCAACCTGCCGCGCTCGCTGAGTAATATCTACCGCGAGCTGGCCGATGATCTGCAAGTGCCGCCGCCGCCCTCCGGCGATCTTTCCGGCTGGGCCGCGCAGGGCGTGCTGCTGCTCAACACGGTGCTCACCGTGGAGCGCGGCAAAGCCGGCGCACACAAAAGCTGGGGCTGGCAAACGGTCACGCAGGCGGTGCTGCGCGCGTGCAGCCGTCTGCCGCAGCCGCTGGTCTACATTCTGTGGGGCAGCGACGCGCGTGCGCTCTGCGCCGAGCTCCACGATGACGCGCCCAATCACTGTGCGGTGGAATCCACCCATCCCAGCCCGCTGTCGGCGCGCCGCGCGGCCAACGGCTGCCCGGCGTTTTTCGGGAGCCGCCCGTTTTCGCGCGCCAACGCGTTTCTTACTGCTCACCATGTTCCGCCCATCGATTGGACGGCCACCGGTTGAACGCCGTTCGCCCGGGTGCTTTTCCACCTGCGGCCGGTTCCGCATGATTTTTTTCATTCAAAAAACACCGTTCGCGCGGCGCTCGGCTGCGGGAACGGTGTTTTGGGTTCATGGATTCGGTATAGAAATGCGCGGGGCTGCTTAAAATACATAGGGGTCAATTTTCGGATCCATGTCGTTCTGGCTCTCAAAATCGAGCGCAGTCCGGCGGCAAATTGCCGCGTGCACGATCTTTTGCACCTTCACATGTTCCGGATGGGTGCGGTATGCGGCGAGCGCATCGCGATTTTCAAACGTGCTGACCAGGCAGAGGTCAAATTCGCCATTCGGGTCGAGCCCTTCGCCCACTTCGGCCGAAAGCAGCCCCGGCACAATGCCGACCAGACCCTCCAGCCCGCGGCGGATGCGCGCGGCGTTTTCTTCTGCGTTGTGTTCGTCGTCGCGGAGCAGCTTCCAAAAAACAATGTGCGTAATCATAGAGCAAATTCCTTTCTTCGTTGAGCCGAGCGGTTACTGTCCCGGCCAATATTTGCGGTCGAGCGAGCGATGCTGAATGGCCTCGCCCACATGAATGGCGTCGATGACCTCCGCACCGTCCAAATCGGCAATGGTGCGCGCCACCTTCAGCACGCGGTCATAGGCGCGGGCGGAAAGCCCCAATCGGTCGAACGCACTGCGCAGCAGCGCCGACGCCCGGTCGCTGAGCGGGCAGGCGGCCGAAAGCAGCGCCGGGGTCAGCCGCGCGTTGCAAAAAATTCCTTGGCTGCGGTAGCGTTCCTGCTGAATTTGCCGTGCGCGGTTCACCCGCGCACGAATCGCGGCCGATGGCTCGGCGGGCTGCGCCGCCGCGAGCGAATCAAAGTCCACCGGCGGCACTTCAATGTGCAGGTCGAGCCGGTCGAGCAGCGGCCCCGACACCCGCCCCAAATAGCGCGCCACATCCCGCGCGGAGCAGGTGCAGGAATGGGTGGGGTGGCCAAAATAGCCGCAGGGGCACGGGTTCATTGCAGCCACCAGCATCACCGAGCAGGGATAGGTGAGCGTCGCGTTCACACGCGCAATCGTCACCTTGCCGTCTTCAATCGGCTGACGCAGTACCTCCATTGCATCGCGTGAAAACTCAGGCAGCTCGTCCAAAAAGAGCACGCCGTTGTGCGCGAGCGACAGCTCGCCGGGCCGGGGAATACGGCCGCCGCCGGAAAGCCCGGAGGGCGAGATGGTGTGGTGCGGCGCGCGGAACGGCCGCGCGGTGATCAGCGGCACGCCCTCCGGCAGGCAGCCTGCAATGGAATGCAGCCGTGTGGTTTCAATCGATTCCTCAAACGTCATTTCCGGCAGAATGGACGGCAGCCGCTTGGCCAGCATGCTTTTGCCCGAGCCCGGCAGCCCGATCAGCAGCACGTTGTGGCCGCCTGCGGCCGCCACCTCGAGCGCGCGTTTGGCGTCCTGCTGGCCGCGCACCTCCGAAAAATCCGGCTGCGGCGCGGCAGGCAGCTCGTCGGGTTCCACCGCATCCGCCAGCGGAAGCGGCACCCGCCCCGTCAGGTGGTTGAGCAGCGCCTGAATGTTCGCCACCGGAAACACGTCGATGCCCGAAACCACCGATCCCTCGGCCGCATTCTGTGCCGGAACGAAAATGCGCCGGAACCCATGCTCCTTGGCGCTGATCACCATCGAGAGCACGCCGTGCACCGGCCGCACCTCGCCCGAAAGTGACAGCTCACCCAAAAACGCGCTGTCGTCGGCCACGCGGTTCAGCTGCCCGGAGGCCACCAGCAGCGCCAAAAACAGCGGCACGTCATAAATTGCGCCTTCCTTGCGCACATCGGCAGGCGCAAGGTTCACGGTGATGCGGCTCACCGGGAACTCAAATCCGCTGTTTTTCATCGCGGCACGCACGCGTTCGCGCGATTCGCGCACGGTGGCGTCCGGCAGTCCGACCACGTCAAACGACGGCAGCCCCTGCGACAAATCGGCTTCCACCGATACCGGATATGCGTCCATGCCAAAAATCCCCATGCTGTGCAGCGATGCAAGCATTTGTGTTGCGCTCCTTTCGGCACCGCATCTCCCAACGCGGCGATTCTATTGTTAAGTATAATGGAAATCCGCCCCGATTGCAAGCGTTTTCGCGCAAATTTGCGCGCGAATGCCCGTTTGCGCACAGGAATCCGCAAATTGGCATTGCATTCCGGCTTTTTTTATGCTACAATAAATAATTGAAACCTCGATTTCATTCACCCATTTTTTGTGATAAGGAGGATGGCACGATGACGGTTTTTCCGCTTGGCCCCGGCGCGCGGCTGATTTCCGTGCCGGATGACCGGTTCCAAACGGTGCGCGTGTCGGCGCATTTTGCGGTGCCGCTGGGCGGCAATGCCGCCGAAAATGCCATCGTTCCGCGGCTGCTCGCGCGCGGCTGCGCGGAATATCCCGATTTCACGCGCTTCAGCCGCAAGCTTGCCATGCTCTATGGCGCAAGCGTCTACGGCGCGTCGCAAACGGTGGGCGAAACGCAGGTGCTCACCGTGGCACTGGCGACCATCGACGATCGTTTTGCACCGGATGGCGAGCCGGTGTTTGCCGAGGGCATGCGGCTGCTGTGCGCCATGCTGTTTGATCCGGCGCTCGAAAACGGCGCGTTCCGCGCGGAAGATGTGGCCGAAGAAAAGCGCGGCCTGGCCGAAGAAATCCGCGCCGAATTTAACGACAAACGCGCCTATGCGCTGCATCGCTGCCGTGCGGAAATGTGCCGCGGCGAGCCCTATGGTTTGGATCGGCAGGGCACGGCGGCGCAGGCGGAAGCGATTACGCCCGCCGCGGCCACGGCGGCATGGCGGCAACTTTGCCGCACCGGTGCGCTCACGGTGATCGCCGTGGGGCGGTTCGATGCCGATGCGGTGGCCGCCCCGCTGCGTGCTGCGCTGGCTCAAATGCCCCGCGACCCGGTGGCGCTGCACCCGGCCGTGCGCCGCGCCGCACCGGATGCGATGAAGTCGGTCACCGAGCGCACCGGCGCACAGCAAACCAAGCTGGTGCTTGGCTTTCGCACCCCCTGCGCCGAGCCGTATGAAGACACCATGCCCATGCGGATGGCCGCCGTGGCGTTCGGCGCCACGCCGGTGTCGCGCCTATTCCGAAATGTGCGCGAAAAGCAGGGACTGTGCTATTACTGCACTGCACATTACGATTTCAACAAGGGTGTGATGCTCGTGGACTGCGGGGTAGACGAAGCCCGTGCCCATGCCGCCCGCGCCGAGATTCTGCGCCAGTTTGACCGGATGCAGGCCGACGGGCTGACCGACGAGGAGCTGGAAAATGCCCGCCGCGCCGTGCTCGATTCCGTGGGCAGCGTGTCCGATTCGCCGGCCATGCTCGCCGGATGGTATTTGTCGCAGCTGCCGAACGATTGTCTGCGCACGCCGGAGGAGGCCACGGCACGCGTGCGCGCCGTTACCGCCGAGAAATGCGCCGCCGCGTTTGCCTCGCTTCGGCCGGCCATCTGCTATCAGCTTTCCGGCCCGGAATGCGCAAAGGAGGCGGACGAATGAAAAACGTACAGTCGCACCGCTTCGGCGCCGACACGCTCTGGTCGGGCGTGCATGAATCCGGCCTGCGGGTGTTTGTGTATGCCAAGCCCCGGTTTTCGTCGGCCTGCGCGCTGCTCGGCACCGCCTACGGTTCGATCGATACGCGGTTCCGGCGTGCGGGCGAGACGCATTTTGCGCAAACGCCCGCAGGCATCGCGCATTTTTTGGAGCATAAATTATTCGAAAGCGCGGGCGAGGATGCGTTTGCGCGCTTTGCCCGCACCGGCGCAAGCGCCAACGCGTATACGTCGTTTGACCGCACCTGCTATCTGTTTTCGTGTGCCGGGCACTTTGCCGAATCGCTCGAAATTTTGCTCGACTTTGTGCAGCAGCCGTATTTCACACCCGAAACCGTGCAAAAGGAGCAGGGCATTATTGCGCAGGAGATTCGCATGGGCGACGACGATCCCGATCAGCTGGTGTTCCGCAATCTGCTCCGGTGCCTGTACCATGCGCACCCGGTGCGCGACGATGTGGCGGGTACCGTGGAGTCCATTGCGCAAATCGATGCGCCGCTGCTCTATCGCTGCTACCGCACGTTTTACCATCCGTCCAACATGGTGCTGAGCGTGGCGGGGCGCGTGGATCCAAACGAAGTGTTTGCCATGGCCGAACGAATGGTGCCGCCGAACCGTGCGCTGCCCGTGGAGCGGCAATTCCCGGCGGAGCCGGAGTCGGTCGCGCAGACCGGCGCGGAGGCGCGCGCCGCCGTGTCCGCCCCGATGTTCGAGCTGGGCTTCAAGGAGCCCGCGCCTGCGCGCAAAACCGCGAAGCAGTGCGCCGAAACCGCCGTGCTGCTGCAAATGCTCGCGTCCGACACCTCGCCGCTCTACCGCCGCCTGCTCGCGGCCGGGCTGGTCAACGAAACCTTCGGCGCGGACTATCTGGAAGGGCCGGGCTATGCCGCCGTGGTATTCGGCGGAGAATCCGCCGACCCGGCGCGCGCTGCCGACGAAATTCAGCGTGAAATTGCGCGCCTGCGCCGTGACGGCATTCCGGCGGAAGATTTTGAATGTGCCCGGCGCGCGCTCTATGGCTCGGCCATTGCCGGGCTGGGCAGCGTGGGCTATCTGGCGGGCGCGCTCGCAGACTGCGCATTCGCGGGGAGGGCATTCGGCGACGAACCGGCACAGCTGCGCGCAATGACCGCCGCTGCCGTCGGCCGCCGCTTGGCGGAACAAATGCAGCCGGATCGGGCGGCGATTTCGATCGTGCGTCCGATGGAATAAATCAAAAAACCACAGAGAGGAAGTTTCACAGTTATGAATGGATTTTCGGGCTCCGTCACGTTTGGCGGAAGCAATCCCTGGCTGACGTTGGATATCAACGCAGTCGCATTCACCGTTGGGTCGCTGGAGGTGCGCTGGTACGGCGTGTTCATCGGAGTAGGCCTGCTGCTCGCGCTGCTTTATGCGATGCACTACGCCAAATCGTTTGGCGTGGACGGCGACCGCATGATGGACGTTGCATTTTTGAGCATTGTGATCGGCGTGATCGGTGCGCGGCTATATTATGTCGTGTTTAATTACAATGAATTCAAAGGGCAGCCGTTTGTGGAAACACTCAAAATATACAAAGGCGGCCTGGCGATTTATGGCGGCATCATTTTCGGGCTGCTTTCGGGCTATTTTCTCTGCAAATGGCGCAAAATTCAGCCGCTCGCCATGCTCGATTTGGCGTCGATCGGTTTTTTGATCGGCCAAATGCTGGGCCGCTGGGGCAACTTCACCAATCAGGAGGCGTTCGGCTGCAACACCACGCTCCCGTGGGGCATGTACAGCAGCGCAACCAACAATTACTTATCCTCGGTGCAGTCGCAGCTTGCGGCCATGGGCATCACCGTGGACCCCACTCAGCCGGTACATCCGTGTTTCCTGTATGAATCGCTCTGGTGCCTGATCGGCTTTTTGTTCCTGCATTTCTTCCTGCGCAAGCGCCGTCAGTACGACGGTCAAATCTTCCTCGTGTATCTGCTCTGGTACGGCCTCGGCCGCTTCTGGATCGAGGAACTGCGCACCGACAGCCTGATGATGGGACCCTATCGCGTATCGCGCTTTGTGTCGGGCATCTGTGTGATCGGCGCGGCCGTGCTGCTCATCGTGTTCCGCAAGCGCCGCAGCGTGTTCGGTGAAGCGGGGCTGACCGCACAGCTTGCCGCCGAGGCCGCCGCAAAAGTCGCAAAGGCGGACGCACCGGCGACTGTCGCGGATGCGAAGCCGGCGGTGCCCGTCGAAGCAGCCGAGCAGACCGCGCAGAACGCGCAGAACGATACGGCGGAGGAATCGGACGTGCCGCCGGAATCGGCGCCGGAAGCGAAAGCAGAGGGCGAACCGGATTCCGCCTCACCTTCCGATTCGTCGGAGCAGTAATCGGCGCAGGAGGAGAACGCATATGGCACAGATCATCAGCGGAAAAGAAGTTGCCGCACAGGTCAAGGCGCGCATTGCCGCCGAAACGGCGGCGTTGGCGCAGCAGGGCGTGGTGCCCGGGCTTGCGGTGGTGATCGTCGGTGAAAATCCGGCGTCCAAAATTTATGTGCGCAACAAAGAAAAAGCGTGCGCCGAAGTGGGCTTTTACAGCGAACTGCACGCACTGCCCGAGCAAACCACCGAAGAAGCGCTGCTTGCATTGGTTCGGCAGCTGAACAACGATGCCAAAATTCATGGCATTTTGGTGCAGCTGCCGCTTCCGGCTCACCTCGATGCGCAGCAGGTCATCGAAACCATCTCGCCCGATAAAGATGTGGACGCGTTCCACCCGGTCAATGTGGGCGGGCTGGTCACAGGCACCAACCGCTTTGCGCCCTGCACCCCGGCGGGCATTATGGAGCTGCTGCATTCGGCGGGCATTTCGGTCAGCGGCAAGCGCTGCGTGGTGATCGGCCGCAGCAATATTGTCGGCAAACCGATGGCGCTGCTGCTGCTGCGCGAAAACGGCACCGTCACAATCTGCCACAGCCACACCCGTCAGCTTGCCGAAATCTGCCGCGAAGCGGATATT
>CAKUME010000055.1 GCA_934667575.1 uncultured Eubacteriales bacterium
GACACCGCCTTGGCCGCCATGCGGCGGGCCAGATTTTGCAGCGTTTGCTCGCGCTTTTCGCGATAATTGCCGGTGTTGAGCGTGATGCGGTAATAATGCTCATGCGCATGGTTGGCCACCAGCCCGGTGAGGTATTGCAGCGCGCCCAGCGTTTCGCCGTGGTGGCCGATCACAATGCCCGCATCGGCGCCCGCAATGGTCAGTTCCGCGCCGTCGTCCTTTTCTTCTGCGGTAATCTCGATCTGCTCCGCGCCCATCGCACGCAGCACGTCGCGCAGATAGATCACCGCGGCCTGCGCCGCCGCCGAATTGGATGCCAACGTGACCGGCTGCGCGGCCGGAGCCGCTTTCGGGGCCGCCGGAATCACCGGGGTCGCCGGAGCCGCCGGTTCTGCGGCCGCTTCCTCCTCGACAAATGCGCGCACCCGCGCGGGCTTTCCGCCAAAGATGCCCAAAATTTTCTTTTCCGGCAGCTCCAGCACCTCAAACTGCACGTCGGCAACGTCCATCCCCAGCTGACGCGCCGCGTCGGCCTGCGCCAATTCGGTGGTGGCGCCGGTTCCAAATGCTTCCCTCATCGTTGTTCCCTCCTAACGAAAAATACATCCTGTGATTTTTGTTATTTTTTCTTTTTCTTCGTGCTGCCCGCATTGCCTGCGCGCGCGGCGTTGCCGGTTTTGATCACGCGCTGCGCGTCAAACGGCTTCACCTTCACGATGTTTTTCGCGTCGATATCGTCGTAGATATCCTTCGTCTTTTTGTCCTTTTCTTCGTCCGCTGCGTCGGCGCCCGCGGCTTCCAGCTCCTTCACCGCGCGGTGAATGTCCACGCCGCCGAACTTTTGGAGCACGGCTTCCTCTTCGTTTTCGCGGCGGGCGTAGCGCGCGGCTTCGTCCATCGCATTCATAATGTCGCCGTTATAATATTTGTTCATCAGCAGCGTCTGCGCAATGGCCACCAGGTTCTGCAGGATCCAGTAGAGTCCCACGGCGCCCGGCACCGAAAACGCGATCCAGGTGGAAAACGCCGCCATGGCCACCGGCATGCCCCACTTGGTGCAGCCCGGCTGGCCGGCCGTGGCCGCGCCGGTGCCCTTCATGGTGAACAGCGTCATCGCAATGGAGGTCACAAAGCACAAAATCGGGATGAGCACGAGAATGGAGTTCACGGTGGGCATCTCAAGCAAATTGAGGTGGAACAAATTGAACGCGCCGTTGGCAAGCCCGTCGAGCTCGTCGAGCTCCTTGCCGGTAAAGATGTTCGCGTTCACAATTTTGTCGCGCACCGAGGCAAACTGGCGAATGAACTCGCTCTGCTTATAATAGCTGTTGCCCGACACGGTAATAAACTCGAGCGCGCGGTTCACCTTGTCCACCGACAAATGCAGCACGCAGGTGAGCGGATTCACGATGGCGCGATACAGCCCGATGATGATCGGGAACTGAATGAGCAGCGGCAGGCAGCCCGACATCATGCTCACGTTTTCCCTGGCGTAGAGCGCCGACTGCTCCTCCTGGAGCTTGGTCGGGTTGTTTTTATACATTTCCTGCAGCTCTTTGAGCTTGGGCGCCAGCCGAGCCTGCTTGGCCGAAGTTTTTTGCTGCTTGAGCGACGAGGGCAGCAGCAGCAGCTTCACCACGATGGTGAACAGCAGCAGACCCACCACGTACACGCCCGAAATTTTGTATCCGAAAAAGATCACATAGCCGAATACATAGCCGATATAGTCCAGAATATTCATGTTGCCAATCGTCCCCCATGTTTCATTTCGTTGATGCCGGACATTTTATATGCAAAAGGCGAAACGCCCGCCGGGAGCGCGGGATCATTTTCGCCGGGATTTTCGTTTTAATTCCGGAACGGGGTCCACCCCGCCCGGAAACAGCGGGTTGCAGCGCAGCAGCCGTCCAATTGCCAGCGCCGTGCCCCGCAGCGCGCCGTAGCGCCGAATGGCCTCATAGGCGTAGTTGGAGCACGTTGGATAAAACCGGCAGCAGGGCGGCGTGTGTGCAGAGATGTGCGTCTGATAAAATCGGATCAGCCGCAGCAGCAGGCGCTTCATTCGAGCACGCCTGCCTTCTTGAGCTGGGCGCGCATGGCGGCGGCCACCTCCTGCATTTTCACGCGGCAGGTGCGCCCCCGCGCCACAAACACCAGGTCGTAGCCGGGCTTCACCCCGTCCATCATCGAGCGGTAGGCCTCGCGGATCACGCGCCGCGCGCGGCTGCGCTGCACCGCAATGCCGATTTTTTTGCCGGTGGTAATGCCCACGCGGGTGATGCCCGCGCGATTTTTGGCGCAGTAGGTGACGAGCACAGGCGCCACAAACGACTTGCCCCGGCCATAGAGCCGGCGAAAGTCGCGGTTTTCGGTCAGCGGAACGAGCACGCTCACAAAAAATCTCTGCCCCCTTTGCAGCGGGCAATTGCGCCCGGAAAAAGAAAGACCACGCGAAGGTGGTCTTCAAGTCAGTGCGTCAGGCGCTTTCTGCCCTTCGCTCTGCGGCGGGACAGAACCTTGCGACCGTTGCTGTCTGCCATTCTCTTGCGGAAGCCGTGTTCCTTTTTGCGGTGGAGCTTCTTCGGCTGATAGGTACGAAGCATGAAAAAAACACCTCCTTGTTGGAATCAACCAAAAGGCGGGCTTGGCCGCCCTTCCAAATCGGGTTGGAAACTATGGTTTGCTAATTTACAATTATAGCGTATGAACCGGCGTTCTGTCAATCATTTTCGCAAATTTTTTTGGGCCGGCCGCGCAAAATTCCGCGCGCCGCCACGCAGAGCAGCCGCGCTGTGGAAAAGTGTGTGGAAAAATGCGAAAAAATATTGTGTTTTCTTTCATTTTATGATATGATAAGATGATCGGATTTTGTCCGGCAGCCGCGCAGGCCGGACATCCGCGCGCAATGGGCGCAAATTCACCGGAGAAAGGAATTGAAAACCGAATTATGGAATCTTTTCAGGAAGCATGGGAGCTGATCTGCGACCACCTTCGGCAGCGGCCGGACATGACCGAAACCGCCTACAAATCCTGGATCAGCCGCATTGAGCCGGTGAGCATGGAAAACGGCATTGCCGTGCTCTCGGTTCCCAATATCTTTCACAAGCAGACCGTGGAAAATTTTTACATGGAACGGCTCAAGGATGCGTTTCAGGAGGTGTTCGGCACGGTGCCCACCATTCACATTGTCACCTCCGACGATGCGGGCAGCAAAAACGCGGTGATCAACGGCATTCTCACCGGCGGGCCGGACTATGAATACACGTTTCAAACCTTTATTGTGGGCTCGTCCAACAAGCTCGCGCACGCGGCGTCGCTGGCCGTGGCCGCGCACCCCTCGGGCGAATACAACCCCCTGCTCATCTACGGCAACTCCGGCTTAGGCAAAACCCACCTGCTCTATGCCATCTGCAACGAAATTCACCGCACCAATCCGCGCATGAACATTGTATATATTAAAGGCGACGACTTCACCAACGAGCTGATCGACGCGATCGCCACCGGATCCACCATGGCGTTTCATCAGCGCTACCGCCAAGCCGACGTGCTGCTCGTGGACGATATTCAGTTCATCGGCGGCAAGGAGCAGACGCAGGAGGAATTCTTTCACACGTTCAACGCGCTGTATCAAAACAAAAAGCAGATCGTGCTCACATCCGACCGGCCGCCCAAGGAGATTCAAACCCTGGAAGACCGCCTGCGCACCCGGTTTGAAAGCGGCCTGCTTGCCGACATTCAGCCGCCGGATTTTGAAACCCGCATTGCCATTGTGAAGCGCAAGGCGCAGCTGCTGGATATCACGCTGTCGGAGGATGTGTGCGAATACATTGCGTCGCGGCTCAAAAACAACATCCGGGAGCTGGAAGGCGCCGTGAAAAAAATGCGCGCCTATTACCTGCTCGAAAAGCAGGCGCCCTCCTACGCCACCGCGCAAAAGGCCATCAGCGACATTTTGAACAACGACCAGCCCGCGCCGGTCACGGTGTCCAAAATCATCGAGGAGGTCAGCCGCACCTTTAATGTGTCGAGCGACGACATTCGCTCCAAAAAGCGCTCGGCCAATATCTCCCGCGCGCGTCAGATCTCGATGTACTGCGTGCGCGAGATCACGCAGATGTCGGTGGTGGACGTGGGCAAGGAATTCGGCGGCCGCGATCATTCCACGGTGATCTATGCGCTGCAGCAAGTCGAAAATCTGATTCATCAGGATTCCAAAATCAAGGCCTCGGTGGAAGATATTATTAAAAACATCCGCGACCGCTGATCGGTTCGCGCGCCCCCAAAAAAGTGTGGAAAATTTTTTCACCTTTCCACAATCGCGTGGAAAACCGCCGTTTTTCGCAATTCTCATTTTCCCCATAGTTTTCAACTTTCCCCACACAGTTTTCCACATCACTGTGGAATGTGGAATGTTGTGGATTTTCTCTGCACATTTTCTCCACGCGGTCTTCACAGTGTAAAAATACCGTTGCGCACAGACGGCGCAACGCGTTTCCGACTTTTCCACGTTTTCCACGCCCTCTACTACTAAAACTATAATAATTCCTTTCTTTCTTGCTATTGTTACGAATGGAGGCACCATTTCATGATCATTACCTGTGCGCGTTCCGAATTGCAGAACGCGGTGTTGAATATTTCCCGCGCGGTTGCGGCCAAGTCGCCGATTCCGGCGCTGGAAGGCATCCTGTTTAAAGCAAGCGGCGATTCCATTTTTCTGTGCGGCTACGACCTCAGCCTGGGCATCACGACCAGCTTGCCCGCCGATGTGCGCGAGGAGGGCGAAGTGATCTTTGGCGCCAAGCTGTTCGGCGACATCATTCGCTCGCTGCCCGACGAAGAAGTGCGCATTCGGGTGGACGAAAAATTTGCCGCCGAAATCGTGAGCGGCGAATCCACATTCCATATTGTCGGCATTGCGGCGTCGGAATATCCCGACCTGCCGTCGGTGTCGGGCGGCGCGGAGATCACGCTCCCGCAGGCAACGCTCAAAAGCATGATCCGCCAAACGCTGTTTGCGGTGTCCACCAGCGACGCCAAGCCGATCCACACCGGCACGCTGTTTGTGATCAAAGACAAAACTATTCGCTTGGTCGCGGTGGACGGCTGCCGGTTGGCCATGCGCACGGAGCCGGTTCAGAGCGACGAAGCCACCGACTTTGTGGTGCCGGGCAAAACGCTCGGCGAGGTGCTCAAGCTCATGGACGAATCGGACGGCGAGGTCACGATCGGCGTGGGGCGGCGGCACATTATTTTCAGCGTGAACCGCTATTCGGTGATCTCGCGCCTGCTCGAGGGCGAATTCCTCGATTACGAAAAAGCGATCCCCGTGGGCTGCAAAACGGAAGTGACCGTGCCCACCCGTCGGTTCATCGAAGCGGTGGAGCGGATGTCGCTCGTGGTGAACGACCGGCTCAAAAGCCCGATCCGCTGCACGTTTGACGGCGACACGGTGCGCTTTTCGTGCGAAACGGCCATTGGCACCGCCACCGATCGGTTCCGCATCGGCCCGGTGGCCGAGCCGATCGAAATCGGATTTAACAACCGCTATTTGCTCGACGCATTTCGCGCCGCCGAAACCGATGAGGTGCGCATTCAGCTCAACGGGCCGCTCAGCCCGATCAAAATTCTGCCCAAAGAGGGCGAGGACTTTTTGTTTTTGGTGCTGCCGGTGCGGCTGCGTGCGGCGGAATAATAAAAAAGCGTCCGCAAGCGGCGCACAGTCCGCCGTGCGCGGACAGAAAGAAGGAGCAGACGACCCATGCAGCAGATTACGATCACAACGGAATATATTCGGCTCGACGCCGCGCTCAAGCTGGCGGGCGTGTGTGCAACCGGCGGCGAAGCCAAGCTGCGCATTCAGGGCGGCGAGGTGCTGGTGAACGGCGCGCCCTGCGAAATGCGCGGCAAAAAGCTGCGCCCGGGCGACCGGTTTGCCTGCGGCGGCCGCACGGTTGAGGTGCAGGCGGGGTGAACGTCACGAGCCTGCGGTGGAAACACTGCCGCAACCTTTCGGGCGGGTCGATGCGCCCCTCGCCCGAGGTCAACGTGATTTTCGGCGACAATGCGCAGGGCAAAACCAATCTGCTCGAGCTGCTGTGGATTTTTACCGGCGGGCGGAGCTTTCGCGGCGCGCGCGACGCCGAGCTGATTGAGCGCGGCGCGCAGCGCGCCGAGGCGGAGATGGAGTTTTTTGCCCAGGGGCGGGCGCAAAGCGCGCAAATTGTGCTCAGCGGCGGCCGCCGCCAGTGCGCCCGCAACGAGATCGCCTGCCGATCGGCGGCGGAGCTGGTGGGCGGATTTTGCGCGGTGGTGTTTGCGCCGGTGCATTTGTCGCTGGTGCGCGACGGCCCCGCCGAGCGGCGCCGATTTTTGGACGCGGCTATTTGCCAAACCAAGCCCGCCTATGCGCAGCTGCTGGGGCGCTATCAGCGCACGATCACGCAGCGCAATGCCCTGCTGAAGGAGCTGGCGCGCCGCCCGTCGCTGCGCGCCACGCTGCCCGAGTGGACCGAAAACGCCGCGCAGCTGGCGGCCCGCATCACTGCGGCGCGGCTGCGCTATCTGCGGCGGCTTCAGCCGGCGGCCGGCGAAATTTATGCGGGCATCTCGTCGGGCCGGGAGCAGCTGGCGCTGCGCTATGAGCGCGCCGGGCAGCCGCCGGAGGCGCCCGATGCGCCGGCCGCCGCCGCGCCGCCGCCCACCGCCGCGGAGCTGCTGCCCGCGCTGCGCGCCGCGCTCGAAACCGCGCAGCCGGCGGACATTGCCGCGGGGTTCACCACCGTTGGCCCGCACCGCGACGATTTTTCGCTGTGCATCAACGGCCTGCCTGCGCGCACCTACGGCTCGCAGGGGCAGCAGCGCTCGGCGGTGCTGGCGCTCAAGCTCGGCGAGGCCGACGTGCTGTGCGGCGCGCTGGGCGAGCAGCCGGTGATTTTGCTCGACGACGTGCTCAGCGAGCTGGACGAGGGGCGGCAG